>CAMORQ010000306.1 GCA_946623915.1 uncultured Coriobacteriaceae bacterium
GAACAAAGGGCCTTCCAACACGCCGAACAGAGCCTGCGTGTCCGATGCGTCGGCGAGCACGTTCAGCAGCTCGACGATCATCGCCGCTTCGGTGGCCTTCTTCATCACCGAACCTTTGACCACTGCGCACGGGATGCCTTCGTTGCGCAGAGCCTGCGCATACACGTTCGCGTTCGTCATCGCCGAAAGGAGCACGACCATCTGCCCGTAGGGCCTACCTTCTCCCCCGTCGGGCGCGCATTCGTGCATGCGTTTGAACCGCTGCGCAATTTGCTGGGCAGCCAGCGCACGAGCGTCTTGGGAAATGTGGGCCGCAGACGGTTGCTGGATTTCCAGCACCTGCACGCGGGCCCCTTCGGTTTCCTCGTCGTAGGGGCGACGCTTCTTCGCGACCAGCTCTTCGCTGCGCGCCGCGACAAGCGGCAGGTATTCGCATCCCATGTCACCGAACACCGTGTCCACGAACTGCAAGATGCGCTCGTGACTGCGGTAGTTGCTGTCGATGCTCAGCACTTCGCGCGCAGACGTGTCCAGATGCCCGTTGCACACCGACACGTCGGCTCCTTGGAAGCGGTAGATGCTCTGCATGCGGTCGCCCACCACGCACAGGCGCTCGTCGTCTGGTCCGGTGAAGTTGCGAATGATATCGAGCTGAAGCTGGTTGGTGTCCTGGAATTCATCGACGATGACCAGCTTGAACTTGTCGCGGTAGAGCGCCTGTATCCGGTCGTCTTGTAACGCGGCGTACGCATGAAGCAGCAAATCGTCGTTGTCTAGGAAACCGCGGTCCTGCTTGGCCTGCTGGAAACGGACGTAGGCGTCCTGGGCGATTTCGACCAGGTCGCCTAACTGGGCGTTCGTGTGCATCAGCAGCAGCGAGAGCACGCACAGCGACACGGCGCTTCGCCTGTTGAGCGCGCCGGCACCCGCCCACGCGCCGTCCCAGACGTCTATCACGGGCACGCCGGACAGGTCGTCGGGAGCCCTTCCCTTGAACTTCAGCAACTTGCAGACGCCAAGCGCTTCGTCGACGCTCACTTCTCCTTGGCCAAGCAACCGCTCGATTTCTACGAACGCAGCGCTATCGCCTTCGGTGAGCATGCCCGCGGTGGAGAAGGGACCCTGGACTCCGCTGGCCTTAAGCGCTTTCACGTCTTCCTTCGGATCGGTCCCCAACGCCGCTTGCAGGTAGCGCAGAATCGCGGCGGGGTCGCCCGAGGGCGGCAGCACAAACGAATCGAACAAGCGCGGGGACTTCACCGCTGACGCTATCAGCTCGGCTATCATGTCGTGGACCCCGGTTGTGAACTGACCGCCCGCGCCGTATTCCATGACCAGCCCCCCACCCGCAGGCGACGCGGCAAGGGCCTCTTCTATCGCCTGCGAAAGCAGCGCTTCACGTTGCGTATCGACGACGATGGAAAACAAGGGATCAACGCCCAGCGCGAACGCGTTTTCGCGCAGCAGCCGCGAGCACATGCCGTGAATCGTGCTGATCCAAGCGTCATCGACCAGGAGCGCCTGGGCGCGGACGTCGGGGGTTTCCGAATCGCGCAAGGTCGATTTGACGCGGTCCTTCAGTTCGGCCGCCGCTGCTTCGGTGAAGGTGATGGCGAGCACCTGCCCGATGTGGTCCACCACCTGATCGTGGGCTTTCAGTACGGCGCCGTCGCCGATGTCCTCGTCGCGTGCGCGGTTGCCGAACGCGTCCGCCACGCGTTCCTTCATGGTCTGCGTTTTGCCGCTGCCCGCCCCGGCGATGACCGCCAAGGAGACACCGTACGTGGTGGCCGCAAGGGCTTGTTTGCTGTCGAGAGGCATTTAAACAGCCCTCCTTTCGCAGAACATATCCGGGCAGTACGCGCAAATGCCCTTGGCTTCCGAAAGCAGGTCACCTTGCGCATCCACGGGAAGGTCCGCGCCGATGCGGCCCGCCCGCTGACCTGCGATCACGTTCGCTACCACATCTTCGATGGATGCGAAGAACGCGTCTTCTGCACCCGCCTCGACGGCGAACGCATCCGGGTCCTTGCCGGCAAACAGCAGGTTTTCGGCAGTTAAGGGGCTGCCCTTGCAGAAGAAGCCCGCGGTGCGCAACCCCGACGCGGGCCGTTCGTTGTAGGAGAAGTAGACCGCGCCCGAAACGCAGGCGGGATTGTCGGCCAACGCCGAGCAGCGCGCGTTGAATGCTTCCACGCGCTCGACCTGCAGCGGCGTGGCGTCGTCGGGTGCCTCCAGACGCCCCGCGCGCCGTATGGCCGCGGCGTAGAGCAGCGTCTGGATCTTCTTGCCGGCAAGCGTTTCGCCGGGACCTTGATGCTCGGGGCCGATCGTGCCCTTGTAGTCTATGACGAGCAAGTTGCCTGCTTCGTCTATGTCTATGCGGTCGACCCGTCCCTTGATGGCGACGCCGCCCAACACGGCCCCGAGCTGATCTATGGGGTATTCGAACAGCACGGGCACGAACGTCGTGCCGGCGGCAAGCGCTGCTTCCGCATCGACCCAAGCAGACGCCAGCCCTCGGGAAATCCTTAGGTACTGGGCCTCTTCGGAGGGCATGCCGGGCACAGCCACATAACGCGTCTCGAAACCCCCTGGCTCGATTTCGTATTGAAGCACCCGTACGTCTTCGACGACCTGTTCCATCAGTTCGCGGGCTTGGTCGCGGTTCGCCTCGTCGATCTTGGCGTGGCCGTTTCGTTGGAAGCGCTCGTAGAACGTCTGCACGCACTGGTGTATGAAGCTGCCGCGCTCCATGGGCCCGAAGCCTTCCCCTGGGCGCTCCACGTTCAGCCAGCGCGTGACGAACCACTTGCGCGGGCACTCGTGATACACCTCCAGGTGGGAGGGCGACTCGCAGGGAAGGCCGTCCGATGCGGTCGCATCGGTCCCGTCGGCGCTGCGGCGCTGGTAGATTTTCGAAAGCCAAGCGAGCCTGGCGTCGCCCGGTTCCAGCTGGGCGCGCGCAACTTCCGACAAATCCCATGGTGCGTTCGAGCCCAGCGCATCAGCGACCAGATCGTCTTCGCCGGCTGCAAACAGTGCCGGGAAGG
>CAMORQ010000307.1 GCA_946623915.1 uncultured Coriobacteriaceae bacterium
AAGGAACGGACGAGCGCTTCTTCCAGGAAATGGCCGAAAACATCGGTCTGCGCAGCGATGTCATCGACTTGAGCGTCGATGCCGTACGTGCGGCACTTGCCGACGGCCGGCCCGTGGTCGCCCACGTGGGTCCGGGAACCTTTTCCAGATTAGGCCATTACCTAGTGCTCACGGCCTTGACCGATGACGGCAAAGTGATCATCAACGATTCGTATTCAGTCGAAAACTCCTCGCACACATGGGACGTCGACCACATCGTGTCCGAATCGATCGCCCTCTACGCCTACAGCCGCGCCTGACAAAGTCGTCTGACAAAGGCGTCGTAGCCATTCGTCAGGTTTTGGGCAGAGAGCAGAGGCGCTAGCCCCACAGCATTATCCAAATGTGACAGCAACGACGCGTTGGCGTCACACTGGGCGGATTCGTCTTTCATGGCAGGGAGTGAACATGCCCTCTGGCATGTTCAGCACCTTCTATGCGCCCGGGAGGGCGCGTGCTGCTGTTCCCCGCCGCAGAGGCCTACTGGGCGGATTCGTCTTTCATGGCGGGGAACAGCAGCACATCCCTGATGCTTGCGGAATCGGTGAGCAACATGACCAAACGGTCGATGCCGATACCGATGCCACCCGCCGGCGGCATGCCGTACTCAAGCGCACGGATGTAGTCGGCGTCGTAGCCCATGGCTTCGTCGTCGTAGTCTTTCGCAGCGACCTGAGCATGGAAGCGTTCAGCCTGATCCACAGGGTCGTTCAACTCGTTGAACGCGTTGGCGTATTCATGGCCGCACACGAACAGCTCGAAGCGCTCGGTCAGCTCGGGGTTGCCGGGGAGCTTCTTGGCCAAAGGCGAAATCTCCAGCGGATGTTCGGTGACGAAGACGGGTTGCACGAGTTTCGATTCGCACGTCTCTTCGAAGATCTCGGAGATCACCTTGCCCTTCCCCCATTGCTGCTCGACCTTCACCCCCACACGCTCGGCGATGGCGCGCAGGTCCTCTATGCTGCGGTCGAACGAGATCTCTTCGCCTGCGCCTTCACTGGCTAGCTCGAGCATCGTACGCCTTGGCCATGGGCCTTCGAGGTCGATGGTCTGTCCCTGGTATTCGATTTGCAGCGTACCGCACGCCGCCATGGCTGCGGCGCGGAACACGCCTTCGCACAGTTCCATCATCGACTCGAGCCCCCCGAAAGCCTGATAGGCCTCCATCGTGGTGAACTCGGGGTTATGGGTCTGGTCCATCCCTTCGTTACGGAAAATACGGCCCATCTCGTAGACCTTCTCGAAGCCGCCCACAAGCAAACGCTTCAGAGGAAGCTCGGTAGCGATACGCAGGTAGAAATCCTTGTCGAGCGCATTGAAGTGCGTGATGAACGGCTTGGCGTTAGCGCCGCCCATGATGTTCTGCAAGAAGGGCGTCTCGACCTCGTAGTAACCCAGCTCGTCTTCCATATAGGACCGGATGGCGCGCATGATCTTGAAGCGCTTCTCGAATGTGTCGCGCACTTCGGGGTTGGCAATAAGGTCGACGTAGCGCTGACGGTAGCGCGTTTCCTTATCGGCGAGGCCATGGAACTTTTCAGGCAGGGGGCGGATGGATTTCGACAACAGCTCGAACCGCTCGACGGCCACGGACAGCTCGCCGCGCTTCGTACGCATGACGTTGCCTTCCGCGCTAATCCAGTCGCCGACGTCCAAATCCTTCAACGCAGCGTAAGGCTCGTCGCCAAGCGTGTTCACGCGGCAAAACAGCTGGATGTCGCTGCCCGACTCCCGTAGCACCAGAAAGCAGATTTTGCCCTGGTCGCGGATGGCCATGATGCGCCCGGCGACGCCCACGGCGTCCTCGGTGATTGCGCCGTTTTCCACATCTGCGTACAGTTCTTGCAGCGCAGCGACATGATGCGAGTACGCATATGCATGTCCATAGGGGTTTTGGCCCGCTTCGATCAGCGCCGCACGCTTGGCAAGACGCACCTCGCGAGGGTCGTCTTCGATTATTTCTACCTGTTCTTCGGCCATATGCTGCCCTTTCGCAAAAAGTTGGCCCGCAACGCGGGCCAATCGTTAACGGGAAATGTCGATGATGGTCATCTCGATTTCCTTACCCGACGGTCCAAGCGCGGTGACCGTTTCGCCTTTCTTCTTCCCCAGAAGAGCGGACCCGACAGGGCTTTCGTTGGATATCTTGCCTTCACGCACGTCCGACTCCGCGGCACCCACGATGCTGAACACGCGCTCGGTGCCTTTCATGTCAACCGTAACGACGCTGCCGATGCCGACCTTAGTCGAACGCTTAGGAGCAGCAACAACAGTCGCATCGCTCAGTATACGGGTGATTTCGGCGATGCGGGCCTCCATCAGACCCTGCTCGTTCTTGGCATCGTCGTATTCCGAGTTCTCGGAAATGTCACCGAATTCGCGTGCCACCTTGATACGCTCGCCGATTTCGGCGCGCTTCACTGTTTCGAGGAAGTGCAATTCCTCTTCGAGCTTCTTCTTGCCTTCTTCGGTAAGAATGAAATCGCTATCTGCCATGGTCCCTTCCTATCATCCCTTGTAGATTATCTATTACTTCGTTTTGGCATAAAGAAAACGCGGCATGCATTCCACATGCCGCGTTTCATTCATATCGCGGCGCTATTCGGCCTGCTCCGTTGTTTTCTTTGCAGCAGCCTTCTTGGCAGCTGGCTTGGGAGCGGGCTGCTCCTCCACCTCTTCGACGACCTCTTCGTCCTCTTCGACGAGCTCTTCGTCCTCGGCAGCGTTGTTGGCACCAGTGTCCATGCCTTCACGCAGATTCTTGACCGTCTTACCAAGCGCACTACCCAGCTTTGGAAGGTTCTTCGGGCCGAAAATAAGCAGCGCGACGACAAGGATGACAACCAACTCCGGCATGCCCATGCCAAAGATCTTCATACGCCCCTCAACTCCTTTACAAGTGGGGCCACTCCACAGTGGCCCCGCCTAACTAGCATGGTCGGGATGACTGGATTTGAACCAGCGACCTCTGCGTCCCGAACGCAGCGCTCTACCAAACTGAGCCACATCCCG
>CAMORQ010000308.1 GCA_946623915.1 uncultured Coriobacteriaceae bacterium
TGGCGTGCGTATGGGCATCGCGCCGGCGATTGGCCTGATGCTGATCAACATCGGGCTTGGATCGAATGCGGGAATCTACAGTGAAACGGGCGGCCCGTTCTACGTCTTGCGCGACTTCTTCGGGTCCCTTACGGCGACAAACGCCATGCAGAACATGGGCGGAGGATACGCCAGCATGGTGATTACCGTGGCCACCATGTTTTTGGGAGTGTTCGTCATATTCCTGCTGGCGCGACGTGGCGTTGGCGGCGCGGTTATCATCGGCATGCTGGCGGCTTCGGTTGTCTACTGGATTTGCGAGTTTTTGGTGCTGGGCGTCAATCCTTTCGTGGGATTGGCGGTTGCCTCTTGGGTGCCGCCTTTGGGCGACATGGTGAACTTGACGCTGTTCAAGTTCAATTTCGAAGGGTTCCTGCAAATGGGCCTGTTCACGGCGGTGCTTCTTGTCGTCGCGTTCTGCATGGTTGACATGTTCGACACCATTGGAACGTTTGTGGGCACGGCGTCTCGAGCGGGCATGCTCGATGAAAACGGGAAAATGCCCAATATGAAGCAGGCCATGATGGCTGACTCGATTGGCACGGTGGTGGGCGCTTGCACAGGCACGTCTACGGTCACGGCTTTCGTGGAATCGGCTTCCGGTGTCGAGGCGGGAGGGCGCACGGGGCTCACGGCGCTGACGTGCGGCATCATGTTCCTGCTGTGCGTGTTCATCGCGCCCATCGCGGCCATCATACCCGCGGCGGCGACGTCCGCAGCGCTCATCTACGTCGGCTTGCTTATGCTCGAAGGGTTGAAACACATCGATTTCGACGACATCGAGCAAGTCGTACCTACAGGGCTCATGCTTATCAGCATGCCTATTTCCGGCTCAATCGGACACGCCATCGGCATCGCGCTTATCGCGTTCACGTTCATCAACATTTTCGGCGGGAGGGCTTCGAAGCGCTACATCTTAACGTACGCGCTCGCCCAATTGTTCATCATCAAATTCTTCCTGATTGCCTGATTCGCGGGCGGATACATGCCTGCGCCGTTATGTTTGTGGTCTGACGTTCGTACGGACTAGCCGAAAGGAGCAGCCCATGCCCATCACGAAAACGCAAGCACGGGAGCTGGCCGACATGCTGTCGGACGATTTGTCGTGCGACGACGCTAGGCAGCGTCTGCTGTGCCTTGTTGAGCTGCTGCGCACGCTAACCGACGCCGATCATGTTTTGAGCAACGCGGATATACGGGCGGTGCTGCGCGAGCGTTTCGGCAGTGCCTGCGCGCCCGCGGAAAACACCATAGCGGCCGATTTGCGTGCCATACGCGATTCGGGGTGTTTCGGGCTGAAAGTCCACATCACGCCGTCGGGCGTATGGTGCGAAAGCAACGTGATCGGGCCGGCCAAAGTGCGGCTATTGCTAAACGCGGTGCAGGCGTCGCGTTTTCTTACTATGGAGCAAAGCGCCGATCTGCAGGAATCGCTGTTCACGCTGGTTTCCCGCTATCAGGAAGAGGACCTGGAAGGCCAGGTCGTGGTCGAACAGCGGACGCGGGAAAGCTACCAGGCCGTGTTTGACACATGCGACATCATCGCGCGCGCCTTACGCACGAACCGCAAGATCGAATTCAACTACGCCTACAACGGCTTCGACGGTAAGCCCCATTTCCTGCAGGGCGATTCCGGGGAAATACTGCGCGTCGAAACTCCGATCGCGCTTCTGTTCTCCGAGAACAACTACTATGTGGAAACCTACGCTGACGACGCCTGGCGCCATGGCGCGCATGTCATGAACAGCCGCGTCGACCGCATGTACAACGTGCGCGTTTCCGAGCAGGCGGCAACCAACAACGCCGAGGTCCGCCAGGCCGCGAAGAGCGTGCGGCAACGCAAGCGGGAGTCGTTCGACATGGTCGACGGGCCCAAACGCGTCGTGTTCTTGCGTGTGCGCGCAGACCACACCAACGTGATGCTCGACAAATTCGGGTACGGTTTGAAGTACGGCCAGTTTTCGGGTCAAGTTGGCGATGTGGACACCACGGCGGTCACCTGCGTGCGCGTAGGCGAATCGTTCACCTTCTTCAGATGGCTTTCGGCTGCTGGCGACGGCATTGTGCTCGAGCGGCCCAAAAGCGAGATGTGGGTGAGCGCGGGGCCATGGAAGCGCACCGTCGGAAGTGCGACGATCAGCCAGCTGCGCGCCGACTACAACGCCATGCGCAAGGGCTACCTGGCGTTTCTCGACCGCGCTCGCGCCGCTTACGAATAAAACGCGACGACGACACGTGGACCCGCTGCGGCGCTAGTTGGCTCTTTCGACGGCGTATCCAGCGTTTTCCGCCTGCTAAAACCTGCAGGTTTCAAATGGTGCGCTCGGCGTTTAAGCGGACTACGCATGGAGTGGATGCCGCACGCTTCTTGCCATATTTTGCTCTTTATAGGATTGTCTCTCACTGTATGGCGAAAAACTACGCGTGCTTGTCTCACGGAATCGATTCTTTGTGATAGAGTTTCCTTAGCTCGATGAAGAGCTGTCCAGACGATGTGCCACACGGCAACGAGTGGAAGGGAAGCAACACAATGGGTAAGTATCTCGGTATGTTTTGTCTTTTGTTCTTGGTTTGCGGCGGCATTATCGTAGCCATTGCGGCTGCAACGGGCGCGCCCGGCATTTCCGCACCTAGCTGGGTGCTGGCGGTGCTCATTGGTCTCATCGGCGGCGCTTTGGGCTTTGCGGTTTCCGTCCGCAAGGACAGCCACTAATCTTTACAACCGCTACAATATCTGCCTGTCAGGCAGTCGGTTAGTCATGCCCGTTTTTAGAACGGGCATTTCTCGTTGAAGGAAAGAAGGATGGCTTTGGAAGCATACAAGCAGGAATTCATAGAGTTCATGATCGATTCCGATGTGCTCAAGTTCGGCGAGTTCACCTTGAAAAGCGGTCGCGTGTCTCCGTTCTTCATGAACGCCGGGGCCTACACCACCGGTGAGCAGCTGCGCAAGCTAGGCTTGTACTACGCCCAGGCCGTGAACGACGCTTTCGGGCTCGACTTCGACGTC
>CAMORQ010000309.1 GCA_946623915.1 uncultured Coriobacteriaceae bacterium
GGGCCGCCGAGCGGCTGCGATGCTGCAGCGAAGTCGCCATCGGAAAGCTCGAACGGCGTCATGAGCGATTCCGGGAAAACAAGGAGGTCAACGCCAGCGTCCTTTGCCCTATGCGCCCATTCGTCCACAAGCCCGACCACATCGCCGTCTTGCGGATGCCTGCACTGAGCCAACCCCATCCTGAACGCCATAGCGCCCTCCTTCGTATCGGCCGACCGCACCACGCCCAAACCCTGCTTTCATGCGCATACTACCATGTGAAAAAGGGTCGTAGCCAATTTCACATCAACCAAGTAGTTCTGTGAAGGCACGGTACTCGACGTCATTGACGCACAAGTTGCGCTATTATTCTATTTTTGGACATGCAATGTCCTTTAAGGCTTAAACGAACTAGTGCGCGGCCGCGCGTCGCGCGAGAAACGGAACCTATGGCCAAGCACGCATCACAGAGGGTGTTGCGCCCCTCCGAGCGCCGAAGGCGTTCATCGCGCTACGTCGCAGCCCTTGACGGGTTGCGTGCATTTGCCGTGCTGGCAGTCATCTTCTACCACATGAGCCTCAGCTGGGCGCCCGGCGGCCTTATGGGCGTGACGGTCTTCTTCGTCATCTCGGGCTACCTGATCAACGGTTTGCTCGTAGCCGAATACGATGCTACCAAGACCATATCGCTTCCCCAGTTCTGGCTACGGCGCGTGCGGCGCATCATACCCGCTGTGCTGCTCGCGTTGGCAGGTACCCTCGTCTTGTGCGCGCTCGTAAGCCCGACATTGTTCGGAAAAGCCCGCACCGACCTGATACCCTCGCTGTTCTTCTTCAACAACTGGTGGCAGATCTTCCACAACGTGTCGTACTTCGAGGCAGCAGCCGCACCGTCGCCTCTTACGCACTACTGGAGCCTGGCCATCGAAGAGCAGTTCTACATAGTCTGGCCGCTTTTGCTGTTGGTGCTGCTCAAGTTGCGTATGCCGAAGAAAGGGATAGCCGTCATCATCGGCGTCCTGACCATTGCCTCGTTCGGGGCCATGGCCTACCTGTATAGCCCGATGGCCGACCCGAGCCGCATCTACTACGGCACCGACACGCGCGCCGGCAGCCTGCTCATAGGCGCATTCCTGGCAATAGCATGGCCGTCGACGATCTTCGGCTTGCGCCGCAAGCAAAGCTCGAACGGCGCCGCCCGCCTCGCCTTCCACATCCTGGGCGTCGTCGCGCTTGCAGCGCTCGTGGTCATCATCGTTTTCACGAACAGCTACACGTCGTTCCCGTATTTGGGCGGCATCGCGCTCGTATCGGTGCTCACCGCGCTGCTCATTGCCGTGCTCGTCGTCCCCAACACATGGGTCGCGCGCCTTATGCAGTTGCGCCCGCTTGTGTGGATCGGCAAGCGAAGCTACGGCATGTACCTGTGGCACTACCCCATCATCCTGGCCACGTCGCGCTTCACGTCCACGATCGAGGCGCCTTGGTGGGTGCGCGTCTCGCAGATCATCGTCATATTCGCGCTGTCGGACCTCTCGTTCCGCTTTGTCGAAACGCCCATACGTTCGGGCGCGCTGCGCGCTTGGTGGCAGTCGAGGCGTTCCCCCAAGGCCGAAGGCGATGCCCAGCAACCTCTCCGCAAGCGCGCGCTATCTCGCACGGCAGCACGCGCCACGGTGGCTACGTGCGCGACGCTCGCTTGCGCAGCCGGCATCGCGCTCGCTGTGATGCCCCAAGCGGCAACCACGTCGATGCCAGGCGCAGCCGTGCAACCTTCCTCGAGCAGCACGACTAATGGAGCTGCGCAATTTGTCAACTCGCCAGCGGACCCGACGCACGGGTCTTCGGAGCAGGGCGATTCCGCGGCCGGGGCATCGGCTTCGCCCTCGGCAGAAGCGTCATCGGGCACGGCGTCCTCGGGCGCGTCCGCGTCGGACGCGTCGTCCTCGGGCGCAACCTCAAATACGTCCGCCTCGTCTGTAACGGCTTCGACTTCGGATGCGTCTTCGGGCGCCGCGGCATCAGCGGCAGCTGCATCTTCAGACGCGTCTTCCGCTGCAGCCTCATCCAAGTCGCCTTCAACCGAGTCTGCCTCGACCAAATCCACCTCCTCTGCAGCCTCTTCCTCCAAGTCTGCATCGACCAAATCCGCCTCATCTGCAGGCGCGTCGTCAAAATCCACGGCAGCGACATCTTCCGCATCCGCTAGCGCTGCATCGTCGAACGGCACGACTTCCGCTTCATCGAAAGCCAGCCCTTCCGCGTCCGCCAGCGCCCCTTCGGCATCCGCTAGCTCGGCGTCCGCCTCTTCCGCCTCTTCCGCCGCAGTCGCGACGCAAGCCGATTCGGCTTCCAGCGCTTCGGGCTCGTCGGGCGCATCGGCATCAAGCGGGGCTTCCGATTCCGCGGCCTCCGCGGCCTCTGCATCAGCCTCAGCTGCCTCCGCATCCGCCGACCAGTCGTCGGGCGCGGCAAGCGACGCATCCCTAGAGCCAGCGGCCGCGTCAGCGGACGGCGCATCCGCTGAGTCACCGGCCGACGAAACGGATGACGCATCCGCCGACGCAGCGGCCAACGCATCGGGCGACGCCGCCGAAGCCAACCAGGAAGCGGCACCGAGCACGGTCATCTTCGACAAGACGCAGGAAGCCATCTCGGCCCGCGTCAAAAACCTTTCCGATGACGAGCGCGCGCAGATCAAGGAACTGCAAATGGGCCTCGTTGGACGCCTTGCGCGCGAGGTCGGCGCCGCGCTCGAGGAAGCAGCCGAGCAGACCGCAGAGCAGGAACGCGAAAACACCTACGAGGAGCTGTTCGAAACACAGCACCTCAACAGCTCGGGCGCGCTCATCTTCAGCCCGCTGCTCATCGGCGATAGCGTCGCAGCAGGTTGCGAAAACGAGTTCTACCGCGTGTTCCCCTACGGCCACAGCGATGCCCAGGTAAACCGCAACATCTGGGAAAGCCCCTATGACTGGTACGCCGAAAACGACCAGGTCGGCGACTACGTCGTATTCTGCCTGGGCACGAACAACGCCGTCATCGACGAACAGG
>CAMORQ010000310.1 GCA_946623915.1 uncultured Coriobacteriaceae bacterium
GAATCCCACGTAGCAGACATGACAAGCGCCTCGCCGTACCCGCATAGAACGGACGCCTTGCAGCATTGCGCTATTTCGTTCACCGTCATTTGCATGCCAGCACCAACCCGACGCTTTTCCTACGCCGTGCCCTTTGCGGAAGCCAGTTCTTCGGCAACCACTTCTGCATCGGAGAAATGCGTTGATGTCGTTCCCACAACCTGGTAGTCTTCGTGCCCCTTGCCCGCGACGAGAACGCTGTCGCCATCTTTAGCCATGCGAATCGCAGCGCGAATCGCCAGCCGGCGGTCGGGCTCTACCATGTACAGGTCGGAATTGTCGCCCATGCCCGCGACGATGGCGGCAATGATGGCGTTGGGGTCTTCGGTACGCGGGTTGTCCGAGGTGACGATGGCGAAATCGGCTTTCAATGCTGCGGCACCCATGATGGGACGCTTGGCCGCATCGCGATCGCCGCCGCATCCGAACACCACAATCGTGCGTCCAGGCGTAAGGGCCGAAACGGAGGACACGGCCTTTTCCAAGGCGTCGGGCGTGTGCGCATAGTCGACGAACACGGCTGGCTGACCCGGCGCGCCGTCGACGCGCTCGAGACGCCCCGGCACCTGAGGAGCCGATTCCAACGCCGACACGATGGTGGAAGCGGGCAAACCCAAAGACAAACCTATGCCGAAGGCCAACATGACATTCGACACGTTGAAACGCCCCACCAAGGGATAGTCGAACGCATAACGCGTGCCGCGTACGTCCAACTCGACGCTTGTGTGGGTGGCGGCGTACTCGACGTTCACCGGATGAATCTGGGCTTGCGGATCGAACCCACAGGACACGACCTCGTCTCCAGCCGCCGAACAGCGTCGAAGCAGTTCAAGACCCCATGCATCATCTATGCAGATAACCCGTTTCGCCGGATACGTCGAGGAAAACAGCATCGCCTTCGCCTCGAAATACGCCTCGAACGTCTTGTGGTAGTCCAGGTGGTCTTGCGTGAGATTTGAAAACGCCGTGACTGCAAACGAGGTGCCCCACGTGCGCTCGAGGTCGAGCGCATGCGAGCTGACCTCCATGGCGACGACTCCGCATCCCGCATCCCGCATCTGAGCGAACACGTGCTGCAAATCGGGCGATTCGGGCGTAGTGCGCGCCGAAGGAAGCGCGCTGTCGCCCACTTTGATGCCCACCGTGCCGACCACGCCGGTCTTCCTACCTGCGCATCGGGATATGTGCTCGACCAGGTAGGTCGTTGTGGTCTTCCCGTTCGTGCCGGTTATCCCCACCAGGGAAAAAGAAGCAGAAGGATTTCCGTAGAAGTTCGTAGCGGCCGCGGCCATGGCTTTGCGCGAATCGCTGACCACGACTTCGGTTACGTCGGTGGCATCGGCCAAGTAGACCTTGCGTTCGACGACAAGCACCTTCGCACCTCGGTCGATGGCGTCCTGCGCAAACGAGTGCCCGTCAACCGTCAGTCCTACAATGCAGAAAAAGACGTCGCCTGGCGTACATTCGTCGTTGCGATAGCGCAGGCCGGAAACCGTTTCGTTCGCGTTGCCGATGATGGTGCAATCTATACCTGAAAACAAGTCCTTGACGGTAATGCCCATGTCCTTGTTCATCCTTACTGAGCCGTGATTCTGTAGTGATTGATAGCGTATTCCATTATATCCTTAAAGGCAGGCGTGGTGATGCGGTCGCCGCCAACCTCCGTGACGCCCACAAAACAGACAAGCTGGGAATCGGTGTCGGGCAGATATCCCACAAAGCTGATGTTGTACGAATCCGTTGCGTAACTGCCTTCCTCAAGCGCGTATTCGGCGGTTCCCGTCTTCCCCGCAGGCTCGAACCCTTCGATCTGCGCCTCGGTTCCCGTGCCTTCTGCAACGACGCTTTTCAGCAGGCTTGTAAGGGTGGGAAGCATTTCGGTGTTCTCGATTACCTTTTCGGTGGCGTACTCGGGTTTTTCGCCTGTTTGGGGCTTTGCGATAAGGAGATGCGGCGTGCATTCAACGCCGTCGTTGATCAACGCGCCATAGAACCGAACCATCTGCAGGGGCGTGACCGTTATGCCCTGGCCGAAACTGACGTTGTAGGACTGGATAAGCGACCAATCTTGCTCATCGGCGCAGAAACCCGCCGCTGCACCTGGGTAATCTAGGGCAGTCTCTTCGGTCAAGTTGTAACGGACGATGGCGTCGTAGAGCTTATCGAACCCGAGCTTTTCGGCAGACAGCGAAACACCCACGTTCGAAGAATCGGCGATGATCTTCCTGAACGTCATGGTTTCGTCGGAGCGGGCATGCGCGTCCGAGACGTAGTACTCGTCTGCGGGTAGGTATGCGGGGCAGAACACGCTGTCCGTGGGCTTGATGACATCTTCTTCGAGAAGTGCGGCCGCCGTGACCGTCTTGAAGATAGAACCTGGCTCGAACGCCGCCGTGATGCTCTTAAGTTCGGGGGCTCCCACCTTTATGTTGTCGCGGTCGTTCGGATCGAGGTAAGGCGTCGACGCCGCAGCGATCACTTCACCCGTCCCGGCATCGTAGAGGAGGGCGTTTCCACCCTTTCCATTGATGTCGGCGACGGCCTGAACCAGGCGCGATTCGAGGTATTCCTGCATGTCCAAGTCGACCGAAATCATGATGTCCTGACCGTCACGGGCGGCCGTATGCAGGTTAAGCCCGCCGGCTATCGGATAGCCGTTCTGCCCGCGCTCGACCACCAGTTCACCGTCCTCGCCGCCGAGGATTTCGTCATAGTACAGCTCGAGTCCCGTAAGGCCGTTTCCGTCCACGTCGCATATGCCCACAACCTGGCCCGCGCTTTGCCCGCAAGGGTAGACGCGCTTAGAATCGGCGAGCGTGTAGATGCCATCCAGACCGAGCGCCTCGATCTTGTCCCCCTGGTCCACTTCGGCCTTGCGGTATATGTAGGCAAACGAAGTGTCGGGTGTGGAAAGAACGTCGATGTATTCGGTCGACGCACCACCGAGCACGCTTGCCAACTGGGCGGACACCGCGGTCGGGTCGGTAACTTCG
>CAMORQ010000311.1 GCA_946623915.1 uncultured Coriobacteriaceae bacterium
TGGAGGCGCAAACTGTGGCACCAAATTGCGTCGAAGCACGTTCCGTGCAAAAACGGTCTCCCGAAATGCACGAGATTGGGCCTTGTGACCACTTTTCCGCGCCGCGGGAGGTCGTTGGCGCATCGGTCATCAGCATAACCCCAGGTCACGAATTGTCACGGCCTGCGAAGCCGTACAAGAAGTGGTCACAAGGCCCAATCTCGTGCATTTTCGGGCACTGGATTTGCAAGGGCAGCTGACAGTCCGCGTAGGAAATCCACCTCGCGGCAAACGCGGCCGTCTTCGTGGGGCGCTTCGTGGCTTTCGCACCTATCGTTGGAGTCGGTGAAGCATTGTATGTGTCGTTGAGGACTCGTGCGTCATGCGGCTCCGTTCGAAAGGACCCGCCTTGTTGATACGTGCGTCATGCGACTCCGTTCGAAAGGACTCGCCTTGTTGCTGCACGCTACCAGTATCCGTTCTGGCAGCTGGGACGTCTCGCGAATAGAGGGTTGTGGAGTTTTCTTGCCGGAGTTCGTGTTGACTCAAGAATAGATGTTGCCGAAGTCACATTCGTTGACTCATAAAAAATGTTATCCAAGTATACCCTTCTGCTGGGAACTTCGACGGTCGTGCGTACGGTTGCTACAATGCATCACAGGAAGGAAAGCGGAGGATCCTGGAGTAGAGCGTGGAAATATTCGAACTGGTGCTCGTTCTGCTCGCATGCGTGATTGCGAGTTCGGTGCTCGACGAATTCTTCGAGCGCGTGTCGTTGCCGCTCATACAGATCGCGGTGGGGTTGATTGCCGCCATAGTGCTGCCCGAACTGGCCGGCATTCAGGTCAATCCGGAACTGTTCCTGGTGCTGTTCATCGCGCCGCTTCTGTTCAACGAGGCCCGCGAGGCCACCAAACGCGAGCTTTGGGTGAACAAAGGGGCCATCGTGTCGTTGGCGGTCGGGTTGGTTTTGATGACGGTGCTCATCGTGGGCTTCGCAGTGCACTGGATCGTGCCGTCGGTTCCGCTCGCCTGCGCCTTCGCGCTTGCCGCCGCGCTCGGGCCCACCGATGCGGCAGCTGTAGGCGCATTGGGTTCGACTGTCAGCTTGTCCACGCGCCAGCACACGCTGCTGTCGGGCGAAGCTCTGATCAACGATGCATCGGGCGTGGTGTCATTCCAGTTTGCCATCGCCGCTGCGCTCACCGGGGCGTTTTCGGCGGCCGATGCCACCGCGTCGTTCTTCATCCTGTTCTTCGGGGGCATCATCGCGGGTGCCGTTATGGGCGCGGCGGCGTTTCTTTCCGTGGACGTGCTGCGCCGCCGCGGATTCGAGAACACTACCGTGCACGTGCTCTACGAGGTGTTCACTCCCTTCGTCGTGTTCCTCGCAGCTGAGGCGATAGGCGTCAGCGGAATTCTCGCGGTCGTGGCCGCGGGCCTGGTCATGGCTCGACGAGAGCCAAAGCTGGTTTCGACGGAAGCGGCCCGGCAGCAGATGGTGTCGGAAAGCTTTTGGGAAGTGATCGTCTACCTGATCAACGGTGTGGTGTTCGTGCTGCTAGGCATACAGCTTCCCCAGGCGTTCGCACCGAGTGTGGTTTCCGTTATGCCCCCGGCAGCGCTTTTCGGCGTGGTGCTGTTCATCACGGCACTGGTCATGCTGTGCCGATTTGCGTGGGTGGGCGTTATGGAGTTGCAGCATGTGGACCCCGAGACGGGCAAGCGCGGCTTCGCGGACGTGGCCAAGACCCTCAAAGATGCGCTCATCACCACTATTGCCGGGCCGAAAGGGGCCGTGACTTTGTCCATCGTCATGTCCATGCCGCTTACCCAGACGGACGGCACCCCCTTCCCGAACCGCGAGCTCATAATCTTTTTGGCTGCAGGAGTCATCCTGCTTACGCTGCTTGTGGCTGACATCGCGCTTCCTCGCCTGGCTTCGACCGACAGCGTCGAAGACGACCATGAATACATACGCCGCCTTGCGACCATAGAGGTGTTGAAAACGACGATAGCGGAATTGGAGGGCATGATCGCGTCCGGCAGGCGCCCCGAATACGAACCGGCCTTGCGTCTGTCGATCGCCCAATACCGCACCCGTCTCAATCGCGAGAGGTTTGCGGTGGAGGGCGGTTTCGGCGAGACCATGACGCAGCTGATAAGCGAAGTGCTCGACGTCCAGCAGGCGCGCGCGGACGAGATTCAGCTCGACCCGAAGGACGGCAACTACGACCCTGCGGTGGCGGCTCCTTACTACGCTATGCTTCGTGGCATTCGGGCGAGCGTGGGGTATTTCGGCGGCGCGCAGAACGTGGGATCTCGGTTCAGATCCTTGCAGGGCAACTTCCATCTTCTGCGCCAGCGCCTGTTTCCCACGCAGGTGGAAGACGAGCATACCGAGCGCATCTACTACGACACGTGCCTGTTCGCCATAGACCTAGAACACGTGGCCATCGACTATCTGCGAGGGGTGGCTGCCGACTACGACGAAGAACGTGCGCAAGTTGCCGATATTCTGATAAGCGAACACGAGGCCGCGCTACGTTCGCTGTGGGGGCGCATCAACTACGGACAAGATGAAGACCAGCAGGACACGCGCGTGTTCGAGCACGGAGACCACAACAAGATGCCCGAATCCATGCAGCATACGTTTACAGAGCAGTTTGCTGCCGCGCGCCGCTATGCAGATGAAGTGGACGCTATGGCGCTCGGCGTCGAGCACGAAGCCATCCGCACGTTGACCGATCGGGGTGAAATCGATCCAGGTATCGCGCGGGAGCTGCGCGAAGATGTCTACCTGCTGCAAATGCAGCTTGATTAGCGGATGTTGGATTTCACGAAGCGCGCGAACCAGTCGGACATGTCTTTGACGGTTTCCAGGGCGGCCGTGCGTGCTTCGTCGAGCCGCTGCAAAATCGCGGCCCTATTCTCGATTGCGTAATCGAGCGCTAGGAGTAGTCTTGCAACTAGGTCCTTTTCGTCTACATGCAAAAGCAGCTCGCCGGGCACGTTCGGTTCCTGTGCAAGATTGTCCAGTCGTTCGTC
>CAMORQ010000312.1 GCA_946623915.1 uncultured Coriobacteriaceae bacterium
CTAGGCCAGCTTCCCCGTTTCAAACATGCGAGCCATATACTCGATGCGCCTGGCAACCATTTCCTTGGTCGTGGGAGCGGAAAGCTTCGCGTCGAACCCGTGAATGGTGCCGCTTGTTTCGTGGAACCCCACGCTCGTGCCCGCAGCGCGCAGCAGGTCCGCGTACAGGACGCCGTCGTCGTGGAGGCAGTCGAATTGCGCCACTTCGATGTAGGCGGGCGGAAGCCCGGCGTGACTTTGCGCCTCCACAGGAGACCGATACGCAAGCGGGGTCGCGCTCGGGTCGGGGTTGATGATCGGGTCCACTTTCGACGAAAGCACTGAGTTCCACATGGGCACGTCGGTAAATCGCTTGCACGAGTCGCTGTTGCTGCGACCGTCCAACCACGGGTATATCAGCAGCTGAAACAACGGACGCAGCTTCGCGTTACGGTCGCGCAACATCATGCACGACACCGCCGTAAGAGTGCCGCCGGCGCTGTCGCCGCCGATGCCGATGCGCGTGGGGTCGATCCGCAACTCTTCGGCATGATCGAACACCCAATTCACGGCACGGTAGCTATCCTCCTGCGGATAGGGGAACGGGTAGTCGGGCGCCAAACGATAGCGCACGAAGGCCACCGCGCACCCTGCACCTTTGGCGTAAGCCATGGCATGACGGTATTGGTAAGGAGCCGCATCGAACACAAATCCGCCGCCATGGATGTTCACCAAACACGGCAACGGCTCCGTTGCATCCTTAGGTGCCAAAAAGACAACGTCTATTTCGCCGTCAAGATAACCGGGCACTTTGTGTACTTCTGCCCGCAAACTCGAATCGCGCCGCGCAAACCCAAGCACACCGAGCACCTTTTGCGACGCCTTAATAGCCTGCAGATTCATAGGCGCTGTGAACAGCGTAAGCGGAAAACTCTTTGCTGATAGGATAGCTCGATTTCATTGCGCCCTCCATGCACCGATACGGTCCTAGTGCTTCCTATCAACCACAGTCAGCGGTCGGCGCGGCGAACACGGAAATGGCATTGCCCTTCCCGGCTTCCGTCAAACCCTCTCCGCTGGTGGCAGTGGCACCGATGTTTTGCCCATCCGTTCCAAGCAGCGACGAGAGAGAGTTCCTCATCTCGGAAATCTTCGGCGTGATCCTTGTCGGTTTTCTTCATAAAGGAGTTCCGCCTTTTTGTATTCCGTAGAAATCGGAACTCGGTAGAGCATAACGTAAAGTCCAGTGTGCGCCCAATCTTTTCATACGCCACTTCCGCTTGTGCGAAAAGCGTTACTATGTCTCTTGGAGGGCGGGTTGGAGAAGTGTGAAACCGAAAGGTGGAGTGCAGACATGCTCTACATCATCCGACATGGTCAGACCGAAGGCAACGCCGCCAAACTGCTCCAAGGCAGACGCGACAACCCCCTCAACGCTACGGGAGTCGAACAGGCTCGCGCTGCCGGCGAAAGCCTCCGGAGCGCCGGCGTCCGCTTCGCGCATGTCTACACCAGTCCGCTTGTCCGGGCCATGAAAACCGCGCAGATCGTGGCCGAGGGCGTGCCGCAAACCGTCGACGGGCGCCTGACCGAAATGGATTACGGACCCTACGAAGGGACGAGTCTGGACAATCCCGCACCCGAAGTGCTTGCTTTCTTCAAAGACTTCGCGAACTGCCCCGCACCGGCGGGAATGGAGCCGCTCGCCGACGTGGTCGCGCGGCTGGGCGCGTTCCTGGAAGACGTTCGCGGCAAGGCTGCGCAACACGACATCCTCGTTGCAACGCATGCGATAGCCATGAAAGGCGCACTCGAGTACTTGACACCCGAATCGAAGGGAAGCTATTGGTCTTGCTACATCGGCAACTGCGCCGTGTATACCTGCGAAGTCGCCGACGATGGTTCGTGGGGCGTCCCAACCGAATGGAAAGCGTCAGGAGACCGAAGAGAAGGCCATCTTGGACATCGGGGAGCCACGTCGTGAAGACCACCACCATTGCAGCGGTTCAAATGTTAAACCAGGTGGGGGGTGCCGCGATCAACGCAAAACGGACATGCACCTGGATGGAACGTGCGCACAAAGCGGGCGCCAGCCTCGTGATCTTTCCGGAGTGCAATCTCACAGGCTACACAACGGGCAACCCCGAGTCTGCCGCAATCAGCCTATCGGACGACGCCGTATGTGCGGTCGAAAGTTGCGCGCGCGAACTTGGCATTTCCGTGGGGTTCGGGCTGATCGAATCGTGTGCCAGCGATGCAGACGGCACCTCGTCCGAGGAGGCTTCCGAGCAGCTAGGCGCCATGCGGCCTTTCGCCACATACGTCGTATTCGTCGGCCGCGCCGCACAACAGCAAACCAATGACGCACCTGGCCATGCAACTGCATGCGATCGGCTGGTGTACCGCAAAACCCACCTAGGACAGCGTGAGTCATCGTTTGCAGCAGGCGACGCGCTGCCAGTGCAAAATATTGGCGGCATTCAGGTTGGCGTGCAATTGTGCTGGGAGTCCCACATACCCGACATAGCTGCAACGCTGCGCCACCAAGGTTGCCAACTGTTGCTGACCCCCTATGCCATGGGCATGGACGCAGGCAGCCGTCTGACATCGTGGAGTCGCTACCTGCCCGCCCGCGCTTTTGACAATGGTATCTACGTGGTCGCATGCAATGCGCTGTTTGCAAAAGACGATGGAAGCATCACCGGCGGAGGAACGGCATGCTGGAAACCAAACGGCGAGCTGCTGGGCAGCTACACGCAATCCGATGAACATATGGCGCTGTTCTCGATCGAAGGGCCCTTGCCGCGAGAGCACGCGCAGAAGAACATGCGCGAAATATCCTACTTTGATAGACGGCGCCCCGAGCTCTACCGCACCCACTAGCGGGTGCCCAGTGTGGCAATACCAAGGAAGCCATGCGGCGTAGAAAGCGCACCAGACACGCCGCCACGACGCAAGACGCAGCTCCGCCACGTGTGCATCCATCTTGTCCAGTTTCAGGACATAGGTAAGTCAATAGTTTCAGGACATAGGTAAGTCG
>CAMORQ010000313.1 GCA_946623915.1 uncultured Coriobacteriaceae bacterium
GAATCCAGTACTGCTCGATATGCGGATACTCGCCCACAGGCCCGATGCAGGGTACGCGGTTCCAGTCCACGCCCAGGTCGGTCTGATGTTCGTGCTTGCATGCCGTCACGCAGGCTTTGCAGCCAGAGCAACGGTCCAAATCTACAACAAGAGCATATTTCATTTAGAACACATCCTCAGTCTGCGCTTCGGCCAGCATTTCTTCGGTCGGCAGGAACGGAGCGAACTCTTGCGGTTCGACCCAGATGTTTGCCGGACGCTCGGACTTCTCGATTTTCACCGTGAAGCCGCGGTTCGTGTAGGAGCCGTACACCTCGTTGAACGGAGCGTCGTTCTTGGTGAGCACGTTGACGTTGCACTCACGCCAACCGCCGGTGATCTCCTTCTGCGAAGAGTCGAAGCACTCGGGGTTCCAGAAGCGCTCCATCCACACGGTATTCGGATGAACACCGAGTGTGATGTAGGCGCGAGCATGGATTTCGCCACGACGGCTCGTGACCTTGACCCAATCCATGTGCTCGATGCCCAAAGCCTCCGCCGTTTCCGGATTGATGCGAATTTCGGCGCAGGGATGCGTGTTGCGCGAGTAAGCCGCATGGCGCATGGTGCCGTGGTGGAACTCGGGAACACGACCGGAAGTGAGCACGTAGGGATACTCCTCGTCGCCGATGGGGCTTTCCGCCGGCTCGATCGCCTTGCAGATGGGGCTGTAGTCTTCGCAGGCTTCCTGCGGCTTCGGGTAGCAGAACGGGAAGCCGTCGCGAGACATGCGCAGCAGAATCTGCATGTAAGTCTCGATCTTGCGGGACTCGGTGCCGAAGCCCACGGGCAGACCGTCGTCAGCGGTGACTTCATGCTGGTTGTAATTGAAGTAGTTTTCCGTAACCAGCGGCACGTATTGATCGGTGTTGGTGCGCAGGTCTTCCCAGTCCTTAGCGCCGAATTGCTCGACAAGCGGGGCCTTTACTTCTTCTTCGGTCGCAGCACCCAAATAACCGGGCTTCAGACCGGGCAGTTCGCCGCCGAGTTTCTCGGCGACCTTCAGGAGCACCTGGGCAGCCGGGATAGAGTGCGACACGGTTTCGCCGATGTGGACGCATTCGTTCTGCAGCCACTGGGTGTCCAGCTGGCACATGTTGACCATGGGCTCTTCGAGCCACTCGCGCAGCGGGAAGACGATGTCGGCCGCTTCAACCTGGAAGCTGGTGAGCATCGGGTACTGGCAGATGATGAAGTCCAGCTCGGGGATTACGTCGTACCAGGACTTCGCATTGCCGAGCATGGCCAGCTTGTTGCCGGACATGTCGAACCACACGCGCGGCTTGTACGGCTCGCCGGTGGCGATGGCGTTGCGCACGGTGGGGATGTGGCTGTGGCACCAGGCGTAGAGACCCTTGTGGTCCTTCATGCCCAAACGGTCGATAAGCAACTGGTTGGCCAGTTCCTGCTGGGACACGTCTGCCTTGCCAGCGGGCGTTTCCTCGCCGCGTGCCCAGGCTTCGTTCTGCGCATCGGACAGGCCGGACACGGCGCCGATGCCGTACATGGGGCTGAACATGCCGCCGAAGCCGTTGTGGAAGGTGTAAGGACGGGTTGCCGCAGGGCCTTCGGAAGACGAGCCGCCGAAGTATCCTGCAGAGCCGTACTGCGTCATGGTGGCGCCGGGACGGTTGATGTAGCCCATGATGGAGTCCAGGCCCATCAAGCCGCAAGGAATCTGCGAGGCGGATTCGGTCATGTCCAGACCCACGCCGTTGCAGATGCCGGCCACATGGTCGATGCAGCCGCCGTCATCGGCGTGCGTGTACAGGCGGATAGCCGCTTCGATGTCGGCAGCGTCGAGCCAGCAGTCCTCGGCGGTCTTCTCGAGCGTCCAAGGATCGGCTTCCTCCCAGTAGATCTGGCCAGCGGTCTTGTAGGTCTTGCCGTTGAATTCGCCTTCCCAGAGAATCTCGGGGTCGACCACGGCGTCTGCCGGCGCGCTGTACTCGAACGGAGCAACCGCGTTGGTCTTCAGGTCGTAGCACACGTACGCAGGCGTGTTTTCCGGCGTGGTCTGCTGGAAGTCCGGGAACAGCTCCTGGGCCTTCACGGGCAGCTTGGTGTCCGGATCAATCAGGAACGGCAGGTTGGTCCAGTACTTGGTGAACTGCTCGTTGTAGAGCTTGTTCTCCAGGATGTAGCGCCACCAGCACAGGCACAGCTTCGTGTCGGTGCCGGGACGAACGGGCAGCCACACATCGGCTTTCACGGCGTCAGGGCTAAAGTTCGGGTCGACGACGATGGTCTTCACGCCATGGGCGCGCAGTTCGGCCATGCCGCGACCGGATTCAGCGGTTTCGGAAACGGAAGGCTGAGCGGCCCACACGACCACGACTTCCGCTTGGTTGCCGCCGCCCTCGTAGCCGTCTTCGAACTGACGGAAGATTTCCTGCACCGCGTTGTCGGCGATGGACTGGTCGTTGCCGCCGTAGAACAGCTTAGACATGGACCAACGAGGCAGGTAGCACTGGGCGCAACCGGGCTCGATAACCGTCGGAGAGCCGAGGGCCATCGGCATGGTCATGGCCTCCATGAACGAATACGCGCCGCCGCCGCCGACGGAGCACATGAAGGAATACGGACCGTACTTGTCGATGCTGTCGGCGATTGCCTGAGCAGCCTCGTCGACGGCCTGTTCCCAAGAGATGACCTCCCACTTGTTTTCGCCGCGCTCGCCCGCACGCTTGAGCGGATGCAGCACGCGACGCGGGCTGTACATGGTGTGCAGCTGGTTGAGGCCCTTGGCGCACAGGGACCCGCGGGACACGGGTGCTTCCGGGTCGCCTTCCAGGCGCACGACCACGCCGTCCTTCAGGTAGGCGATGGCCGGGCACATCTGGATGCAGCCGTGGCACGATGTGCGCATCTTGGTCAACCCCTCCGTGGAAGGAGGCAGCGCTTCGGCAGTGGGAGCCGCTTCTTGCGGCTCGGACGAAGCTGCTGCTGAA
>CAMORQ010000314.1 GCA_946623915.1 uncultured Coriobacteriaceae bacterium
GTTGGTCGATCATGGCCGCGTAGGCCTTGCGGGCCGTTCGAACTTTCGTCAGCGTCTCGGTGAACGTGTCGCGAACCGTGAGCACAGGAACAAGCTGGATCAGGTTGCCCAGCAAAGCCGCAGCTCCACCGATGCGCCCACCCGCTTTCAGAAACGTTAGGGACTCCGGCGCGAATATGAACCGCGTGGACTGAATGCCGCGCAACACAGCCTGAGCGCAGTGGTCGAGGCTGCGACCTGCCCTGATCGCGTCGAGGCCGTCAAGGACGGGCATGCCCTCGTCGGAGCTGTTCGAAGTGGAGTCCACCAAGGCGTAGGCGAAGCCCGAGTGCCGTGCCGCCACGGCGCGCGCGCACCGCACAACGCTGTCGTAAGTTCCCGACATGCCGCTGGAAATGAACACGCCGAGCACGGAATCGCCCGCAGCAGCGGCGCTCTCGAGCACCCGTTCGATCAGGCCGGGTGCAGGCTGGCTCGACTTGGGAATGTCGTCGACCATGCTGCCAATTTCGCTGTAGAAGGCGTCGACGTCCATGGTGGTGACGTCGTGCTCGACACCTCCCCAGTTGATCGTAAGGGGAAGCACCTCAACTTCGCCGCTTTCGACCAGCTCGGCGGGGATGGACGCACCAGCATCGGTGACAACGCGAATCAAAGCAACCGCCCCTATTCGAGACCGCGCAGTTTCGCAACCAGGGAACGGCGGCGGCGAGACAGCAGCTCTTCGAGACCCACAGGATACGAATGCGGGTTGAGGATACGTTTCTGGGTTTCGTCGAGGGATTCCAGCCCGGCCACAGCGCGCTTTCGCGCTTCCATGGCGTCGCGATGCACATCTTCCAGCACGACAGCGCCCTTGCGGGCAAGCGGCTGCAGCAACTCGGTGTAGGAAAGCCCCGAAAGCACCTTTTGACGCAGATCGTCAGCCGGGTCGACGATGCGCTCGTCAGGACCCACCCCTGTGTTCACGTCGTAAACCATGTCGCCGGCGATCTTGCCGCTCTCGAAGGTGTAGCGACGCACGCCAAGCACGCCGGGGAACGTGAGCTTGGCGACCTGCTCGCTGATCTTGATGCGGTCGCGCCAAGGCTCGCCGTCCGCGGACCGGGTTGCGGAAAGCTTGTACACGCCGCCGAGGGACGGCTGATCGTAGGCGGTTGCCAGCTTGGTGCCCACGCCCCAGCTGGATATGACGGCGCCCTCGTCTTTGATAGAACGGATGGTGTGCTCGTCCAGATCGTTGGAAAGCACGATGCCGCAATCGGCAAGACCGGCTTCGTCCAGGCGCTTGCGCGCCCGCTTCGACAGCCAGGCAAGGTCGCCCGAGTCGATGCGCACGCCCAAAAGCCGCTCTCCCCGTTCGGCCATTTCGTGCCCGACGGTTATCGCGTTTTCCAAACCCTGCTCCACATCGTAGGTGTCGATGAGCAGAATGCAGTTCTTCGGGAAGATGCGCGCATATTCGCGGAACGCCTCGAGTTCGCTGTCGAATGCCATCACCCACGAATGCGCATGCGTGCCGGACACGGGTACGCCGAACAGCTGGCCGGCAAGCACGTTCGACGTGGATGAGCAGCCGCCCACCACGGCGGCCCTGCTCGCCCACACGCCGCCAGCGATGCCCTGGGCTCGGCGCAGACCGAACTCGGCGACGGGCGCATCGGCGGCAAGGCAGACGCGCGCCGCCTTCGTGGCCACCAGCGTCTGGAAGTTAACGCAGTTCAGCAACGCGGTCTCGAGCAGCTGACACTGCAGGATGGGTCCGCACACCCGAACAAGCGGCTCGTTGGGGAACACCGGCGTCCCCTCTACAACGGCGTCGATGTCGACCGAAAGGCTAAGCCCTTTCAGCCAATCGAGGAACTCCTCGTCGAACAGGGCGCCGCCTCTGGGCGCGGGAAGGCTTTTCAGATAGGCCAGATCGTCATCGGTGAACGAAAACGATTCCACCATGTCGGCAAGCTGAGCCATGCCGCACGCGATGGAAAACCCTCCGTCGAAGGGGTTGTTGCGGAAATACATGTGGAAACATGCCTGCTCGTCCTGCTTGCCACTGCGCCAGTAGCCTTGGGCCATGGTCAGTTGGTAGAGGTCCGTGAGCAGCTCGTAATCGAAATTCATTGTTGCTCGCTTCCCGATTTATGGCTGCGCCTGCGCGATTTGCGGTGCACGTTCGCTTCGGAGGAGGCACCTGCCGACTGCGAAGCACCGCCCGCATGCGATCCGGACAACGAAGAAGACTTCTGGCCCGGACGCTGCGACTGTGCAGGTTTCGCCTGGTCGGACGCACCCGAAGAAGACCCGCGACGACGACGGCGACGCGTGCTTTTCGACGGTGTTTCGCTTCCGGTGCTTTCCGATGCGGCCGCCTTGGCCTTTTGCTGACCATCGCCGCCTTTGCGCCTGCGTCGGCGCGAACTCTTCTTTTTCGGTTCCTCTTCTTTGCGCGAGGGGTTGTGATGCGCCTCCGGGGCGCCTAGCTTGTCTTCCCGGGTGAACCCAGCCGTGTCGAACATTCCCAAGCTAACCGACGCGGCGAACGGGTCGGGATTTGCGTATTCGTCGAACACCTCTCCGATGCTGCGTGGGCGCTTCTCCCCTTCGGCCGGCTCGTCCATGGCCGACAAAGGAAACGTGACGCGCTTGCCGTCTTCTTCCAGCATGACAGTGACCATTTCGCGCGGGACGTTCAGATCGACCACCTTGGCGGTTCCCTCGGGAGTGGAAATCTTGCCACCCTGCTTGGGGGCACGGCTCTTGAAATCCTTGTATGCGTCGAATTCGTAGCGCAAGCAGCACATAAGGCGTCCGCATACGCCCGAAATCTTGGTGGGGTTCAACGACAGGTCCTGCTCCTTAGCCATACGGATGGACACCGGGCAGAATTCGCCTCCGAGCCGCTTGCAGCACAGCTCCTGACCGCAATGGCCCAACCCGCCGACCAGGCGCGCTTCGTCACGCACGCCGATCTGGCGCATGTCGACGCG
>CAMORQ010000315.1 GCA_946623915.1 uncultured Coriobacteriaceae bacterium
GCTTGGCGATCGTGCGCTCGAAGCCGTTGCCTGGGGTATCGCTGGCATGGCGGGGCTTGCCCAGGTGCATGCCTAGCTTGCATGCGTAATCCTGGCCACCACGCGTACGCCTGGTTTGCATACGCACATCCAGCTAGCTTATGCGTGCCTAGCCTGCGACGTATGTGGCGAAACCCCGTCTACGTGTCACATGTGGCGAACCCGCGATGAGCGTTTTGCTCGTCGCGGGTTCGGCACAGGAGGTTCAAGGGTTCCTTGCTTCAGGACATATTGTTTATGCCGCGTGTCCGTTGCGCTTGGCCAGCTGGTCGCCCATCACGCTGTATTTATGGGTGATCTCGGGGCTGCCGGGTACGCCTAGGAAGAATCCGAAGAATCCGTAGCAACGGCCGAATTTGCCGTATTCGTCGACGCAACGGTCGACTTCGGTGCGGATTTCTTCGTCGGTAACATCGGGATAGCCGGGGCGTCCGTTGCTGTCGTAGCCTCCGATAACCGAAAGCTTGTCGCCGTATTGCTCGATGATGGCAGGTATGTCGTTTACGGGCTGCGCAGCCTGCCAGGCAACCGACCCTTCTTCGATAACGTCGGGAAGGATGTCTGTGCAGTACCCGCAGATGTGAATTTCTGGAATGATGCCGAGCCCCTTTGCGGCATCATTCATCTTCTTGTGAGCAGGCTTGATGAACTCGCGGTAGACGTCGGGGCTCATGAACAGCGCTCGGTCGGTCGCTACATCGTCGTAGTGCACGTATGCGTCCGGCTGTAGGTACTTGGCGACGCGTTCTAGCAACCCTACCTTGTAGTCGGCGATCGCGTTGCACAGCGCAGCCGATGCCTCGGGCTCCTCGAAGAAAGCGCACAGGGCATTTTCGAAACCAAGTAAGTGTGTGAATCGTAGGAACACGGAATTCCACGTGTGGTACTCAACGACTTGCTCATCGCGACTTTGGATGGTCCCCAGCATCTGTTCCGCGTATGCATCCCAGTCGAGCGCGTCCAGATCGGGGAAGACCACCTTGTCCTCCCAGTCGCATACGTCGTCGAGAATGACGATCTCCGGGTCGAGCGCGGGCTGTCCGCCTGCAGACTCGGTGGGAATCCATCCATTGCCGAAATGGTCGAGGCCGCCTTCGAGTGGACCGTTCTCCCAGTACTCCATGCGTCCTCCGAGCATGGCCACGTCCGTTGATATGCGCAAGCCCGAAATCCATTCGGTGGGTTCATGGTTGAGCAAGGCGAGGTAGTTTTCGCGGGGATTCATTGCGTGCCTCCTAGAATCGCATGTCCAGGTTGGGATGCCGCCGGGGCCTATCCTTATCAACAACATCGTTCAGTATGAAGACGACCATGCTCATGCACAACGGTACTAATGCTGAAATAGTGCATAATTAACTATGCATTAATGCACAGTGCTGGCAAAGGAGATGCTCAGTGAAACCGTCGTTGTCTTACATTTTCCATAAGGTTGCCGCTGTGCACGACCGCACGCGCATCGAGGACGAGAATGCTTGGAAGTTCGATTTCGAATGGCTGGCCATTGCCTCGGTCGATACGGTCGCGAAGAATGGGTTTCTGTATTTCATAGACCCCCAGAGTGGCGCACAGGTCGCACCGGAAGGCGATGTGAGGTTTGCCTGCGTCGTTGTGCAAGATGCCTCGGAGCAGTTTGCCGGCATACCACGCATCGTTTTGCCGAATGGCACCGAGATGTCCAAGGTATTCGATTATGTGCTTGCGGAAATAGAGCGCTTTCGGCAATGGGACGAAGCGATCAACGAAATACTGCTCGGTGAAACGTCTCTTGAAGATGTGCTCGACGCGACATTCGCCCTCGTACCTCGCCCCATGTACATAGCAGACACGTACTGGCGCATGGTTGCCTGCGCAGACGACGGTATGAACGAAATGAGCAGCTATTGGCTTCACGAGATCCGGCACGGATGTCTGCCGCTCGACGCCATCGAACGGCTCAACGAAACGGGGGAGTATCGCAGGGTGCTCGAGGCGAACAAGGCGCACCTCGTGCATACGGAATCGTTCAATCTCGATTACGTTGCGAAAACCGTCAAGTTCCGCGGGCGGCCGATTGCGTTTCTCTTCATTATCAACACGTGGGGCGACTTGGGTCCCTGCGAAGTGGAGATAGCCGAAAAGCTGGGGAAACTGCTCGGGCCCGTTCTTGGCGGCCGGCGGGAGGGCGCGCTGAAGGAAGACTTCAGCGAAGCGGGGCTTGCGAGCGTTCTCGAGAGCGTGAACCCAAGTGCTAAGCAGCTCGCAAGCGCATTGGCCACAGCCACCGGATGGAAGATGGATGGCGACTTCAGGCTGGCGGCCGTTCGGACCTTCGAGCGGGAGCGCAGCAGCCCCCTTGTCCGCATGCGAATCGAAAGCCTGTTGGGAAGCGGGCTCGACAGCTGCGTCGTTGCAGGGGAAGACACGACCTTTTGCCTGTACCATAAATCGGACAGAGATTACGAAAAGCTTTTGACCCATCTAGAAGAGTGCGCAAAAGACATCGGCCGAAACGTGGTGCTTAGCGAGCGGTTTTCCGACTTTTCCGTGGCGCCCCTGTATTACCGGCAGTTCAGGGTCCTGCTCGACGAGGAAGGGTTCGACGCGTGCGAGCAGCCTCGGGTCGTGATGTACAAAAGCATGATGGCGCACATGCTGGCTAAGTGGTGTAGGCGAAAAATGCCCCGCATGTACAGTGTCGATGTCCTTGCCGACTACGACGCCATGCACGGAACCGACTATGTGCGGACGCTCTACATGTACTTGGCTCGCGAACGCAATACGGTTGCCACGGCGGCGGCGCTGTATATGCACAGGAATTCGGTGCATACCAGAATAGAGCGCATTTGCGAGTTAATCGAGGACGACCTAGACGATGCCGACACGCGCCTGTGCCTGCTCCTTGCGCTCAACGATAGGGTCCACACAAGCTAGTAATCATCCGCATTATTTTGGT
>CAMORQ010000316.1 GCA_946623915.1 uncultured Coriobacteriaceae bacterium
CAGTTGGTGGTCAGTGGGTTCCATCATCGCCTAAGGGGAGAAGGCGCGCTCTAACCCGAGGCGCGTGTGCCGCGTGGGCGCGCTATAACCCGAGGCGCGTGTGCCGCGTGGGCGCGCTTCTAACCAGGGGCGCGTTTGCCTCGAATGCGCGCTTTAGCTGGCAATGCATCTTTACCCCATAGACGCACAGCCGGGAACGTGCGTTTGCCTCAAAGCTGGTCCGAGAGGTTACGACGCGCTTTCTCTGGCCATGCTCGACGGGCACAGGTCCTCGATGATGCATGTGCCGCACAGGGGTCTCTGCGCTCGGCAGAATTCTCGTCCGAAATGCACCCACTGGTGGTTGATGTAGAGCCAGTCCTCCTTGGGGTAAATCGAAAGAAGGGCTTTTTCCGTCTTGTCAGGCGTGTCGGCCGAGGGGCCTGCGAACTTCAGGCGATGCGCGATACGGAACACATGGGTGTCGACGGCAATGCCCTGTGCGTTCCTGAAGGCCTCGCACATGACCACGTTGGCAGTCTTCCTGCCCACACCTGGCAGCTTTTGCAACTGATCGAGATCGTTGGGCACGACTCCCGCGAACTCCTCTACGAGCATGCGCGAGAGCTTCACCAGATTGGCAGCTTTAGCGCGGAAGAATCCCAGCGAATGGATGATGTCCTCAACGTCTGCGATGCACGCGCCGGCAAGGTCGTAGCAGGTGGGGTAGCGCTCGAACAGAGCGGGGGTCACCTTGTTGACGGCTGCATCGGTGCATTGCGCGGAAAGAACCACGGCGCACACGAGCCTGAACGGGTCACCTTCGTAGTCAAGCGAGCTTTCGCCTTCGCCGTATTGCGCAACCATGCGCTCTTCGACGAGCCGCGCCCTTTCGATTTTGTCGGCCTTCTTTTCGCGAGGCATGATGCTCCTATCAGCATTCGTTCCTACCTATGCGCATGCGCCGTATCCTGCACCCCTTCGAAGGGGGTGGATTGAAACCTGCGCATCCGCTGCACGCGCGCACCGACGGAACCGTCGGTCGCCAGTTCATACTTTACACGTAACTTGCGCCTTGGGCACATGGCTTTTATGGTGCACGACAAGTTTCGCATGGTTGCAAACTGCAATTCACTACAATGAAGCCAGGCAGATTCATTCAACTAGGAAAGGACAGGAGCGCATCGTGCGGCTGATAGACGCACTGGCATATCCGCTTGCTGAATGCGAAGAGTTCGCGCAGTTCTGGGGCATGCTCGATGCCGGACAGGACGCTACGTGTGGAATCGCACAGTCCGCACGCCCTTTTGTGGTGGCGGCCCGATTCGCCCGATGCCCGCAACCCACGCTTGTCGTGGTTCCCGGCGAAGACGCTGCCGAAGATTTCGCGCGCAACCTCGCTGCGTATCTCGGCCGCGATGTCGTCCTGCGGTTTCCCGAGCGGCGCGATTACCCCTGGGACGAACGCGTTGCGGATGCGCCGGTGTGCGCGGCCCGTCTGCGTGCCCTGCATTCGCTGGCGAGCGAGCGCGATTGCGTGGTTGTAGCATCCGCACGCGCCCTGCTGCGCAAGCTCATGCCGCCTGCCGCCTGTCCCCATGCACCGCTGGTTGTCGAAAGCGACGCGTGCGCTCGCGTCGAAGGCTCGCAGGATCTGGCCTACGACGAATTTATCCGCACGCTCGAACGATTCGGGTACGTCAACACCCACGAGCTGGAAGGACCAGGGACCTTCGCTGCCGGCGGCGGGACCGTCGATGTGTATCCGGGCGATTCCGCTTTCCCCATCCGCGTCGATTTCTTCGGCGACGAAATCGAAGACGTGAGACGCATTGTCGCTTCTACGGGGCAAACCATTTCGCGTCTCGATCGCTTCGAGATATACGGGTTGCGGGAAGTCGTTGCGACCAAGCGCGCATCGGCCCATGCCCGCGACGCGTTGGCCAAGCCCGCCCTAAGCAATCCGGTGCTGCGCGAGCTGCTCGAAGAGGTTGAAAGCGGCGTGACGGGCCCTCATTCCGACGCTTTGCTGCCGTACTGCTACGACGCTCCTGCTCAGGTGGGCGACTATCTGCCCAAAAGCGCCATGACGGTGCTTGTGGAGCCTCGTTCGGTTTTCGACGATGCGCTCCACGCCTTCGACGACATCTCGTCGCGCGCTGCGGGAACGGGCATGCCTGCGGAAGGGCTGTTCGTCGAAGCCGCGAAGATGGATTTCGGGGCGTGCCAGCGTGCCACGTACCAGTCGATCATGCGTGTTGGAGCCAAGCTGGACATCGAGATGCCCGTTCAGCGTACGGGCGTGGCTGGCAACGCTGAAAAGCTGTATGGCCGTTTGCGTTCGTTGGCCGAAACGGGCTACACGACGGTCTTCTCGGTGCCCAACGTCCGAGCCCGGCAGGACATGAAGCTCGAACTCGTCGACAGGAACATCCCCATAGTCGAAGTCCTCGACAGCGACGGCGGGATCGCATCCAGGTTGACAACCGGTGTCGTCAACGTCACGGACGTCGAGGTCGGTCTGGGTTTGGTGCTGCCGAAGGCGAAGTTGGCCATCGTCAGCCTCTCCGACACGCAGGGGGCGTCGGCGCTCAAGGGCGGCAAGCGCGTAGATGTCACCGAGATCACGTTCCCGTTTTCGCCCGGCGACTACGTGGTGCATGCGGCCCATGGCGTCGCCTTCTTCCGCGATTTGGTGCGCCAGGACGTCGGCGGCGTCGAGCGGGATTACCTGCTGCTCGAATACGCCGAAGACGACAAGCTCTACGTCCCGGTCGAGCAACTCGACCGTGTGACGCGCTACGTGGGACCCGAGGGATCGTCTCCGCGTTTGACGCGCTTGAACACGAGCGATTGGTCGCGTGCGGTGACAAGGGCGCGCAAGGCGTCCAAGAAGCTCGCGTTCGACCTCGTCGATGTCTACGCGCGCCGATCAGCCGCGACGGGATACGCCTTCTCGCCCGACACGCCTTGGCAGCAGCAGATGGAAGA
>CAMORQ010000317.1 GCA_946623915.1 uncultured Coriobacteriaceae bacterium
CTCGTCCCCTTCAGCTTCAGTCCGTCCAACTCGACCTGATAGACGACGGTGTAGACCGCAGGGTCATACGTGTATCCTTCGGCGTCGCCCGCCTTTTCGCGCACCGTGTATGTGTAGGTCCCCGCCTCGTCGAACGTGATGGGACCGAACTCGGCCGACCCTTCCCCAACGACGGTGGCAACCTCTCCGCCCGATGCCGGCATGGGCGCCCCCTCGTTTTGCGCAGCAAGCGTGAACTCGAACGTTTCATCGGTTTGCGGGGAGCCTTCGAGCGTCTTGGTAACGGGCAGCGTCTGTTCGACAGGTTCGACCGTGTTGTTCACGAATAGGCTGTAATGCCGGTTCAGGCCCACCATGGTATCCCACGGATAATGCTGGGTGTACACGCTCTTCCAGGCCTGCGCATCTTCGTCGAACACTTTCAGGAAGTAGCGGTACTCGTAGTCGGGCCTATTGTCTTCGTTGAGCACTTCCGCGCCGTTGTCCTTCAAGTCGCATGTCCAAAGCGGACCGGTCTTCACGCTCCAGGTGCCGTCCGCCCCCACTGCCACTTCGTATGTCTCGTCTTTGTCGGCCCAAGGATCGTGATAGAGCTCTTCGGTTCCGCCTTCGAGCTGCCGCCATACGGAAACCTTCTTGCTTTCGCCGGGCTGCCCCGTGCCCGAAAGCGTGAGCACGGTAAACTCCGAAAGGGTATTACCCGAATAGAACTCGCTTCTGTCGTAGGCAATGCGAACATGAAGCTCGTATTCTTCATCGAGCGCGTAACCCGCCCCTGGCAGCTCTTCGACATGCCAGGCGTAATACGTGCGTACGCCATCGGCATCGTCTACATACGCCGGCAAGTTCAAGAACGCGCATTCCCAATCGCTGTCGGCGTTTGCCACCGCCGTTTCGGCCAACTCCGCTTCGGCGCCGGCTACAGCGCTGCCGGATTCGTCGACAACGGTGCGGTACAAGCCGAAGCGAGCGGATGCAGGATGCTCGTCGCTAGCCCACGATTTCTTCGCATAGCGGTTCACGTCCAGGTTCAAGCCCATGTTAATGGGGCTGTTCGACGCGATGCCGCCACCACGCAACGTGGCGGTGTTGTCCTTGATGACGATGGAGTAGTCGTTTTCGTTTTTCGACGGCGTTGCCGGCTCGCGATGCAGCGCAAAGCTGTTGTTGGTCTTGTAGTACGATGGGTCGGCTTCTGCGTCGCCAGACTGGTAACGGGTTGCAGGGTCAATGGTCCAATCGTCCACGGTCGTATAGGTCGATCCGTTTTCTTCCCTGTCTCCTTCGTCTTGGTACCAGGCGATGGGATTACCCTGCGCGTCACGCTGCGAAATGTTGCTCGCGTTCAGCCTTTTCTCCCGCGCCACATCTACGGAATCCCCGCCTTCGTTGACGATGTCGTCACCGGCGCTGGGAATAACGTAGGCGCTGCGCTCATCGTACTGTGGTTTTTTATAAAACGTACTCCGGCTCCCATGAAGTGCCCGGATCCATCCGTCGATCGTCCTGTTTCCCACGATGTCGCCGCCGAGCGTGGAATAGGTGTACGTGCTGCCGTCCTGACACATCCACACGCCGCCGCCGCGCACCGCTTTGTTGCCGGTAACCAGCGTGTTGGGCATCTGAAGTATCTTTTGGTTATGGACGGTGTAGTCCAAACCGCCGCCCATACGCGCCGTGTTGTTGCTGATAACCACGTGGCCTTGGAATTCCAGCGTGCCGGAAAGGTTGTAACAACGGATGCCGCCGCCGCGCCCGGTGTAGACGTTGTCGCCATCGGCCGAGTTGTACGCGATCACTGAATCCTTCAGCACTACGCGCGAATTCGAATAGGGCATGAACATGGTGAACCCACCGCCCGAGCCAGCCAGCGTAGGCGCCGTTTCACTACCGTTGAAGTAGTCTGTGCTGTTGCCCTTCCCTTCCGCGCCGATGGTGCAAGCATCGATCACGACGTCGCTGTACGCATTCGCGATATGAATGGCTCCGCCACGCATATGGGACGAATTGCTGAAGAACTCCGTGTGCGAAATCGTGGCACCGTCGCCGTACACCAGAAGCAAGGCACCACCGCTTGCGTTCGCTTCGTTGCCTTCGAAGCGGCAGCGATCGATTGTGTGCGCGCCTTGGCTTGTGATGGCCACGGCGCCGCCGCCCATAAACAGGCTGCCCGTCGAAGTGCCCGATGCGGTAGACGCGTTGCCCGAAAAGACGGAATCCCGTATCGCCGCCGTGCCGCCTTCCACGCTAACCGCACCGCCGTTGCCCGACGACGTAAAGCCTTCCAGAGTCGCACCCTCGATCGAAAGCGTGCCGTTCGAAACGATGGCCCGTCCGGCACCGTCTGGGCTTTTCAGCGTGCCGTTCTTCAAGGTAAGAGTCGCGCCATTGGCCACCGTTATGTAGCTTTTCGACACGTCGCCCGGCGTTACACGAGCCGTATGCCCCGCAAGGTCGATCGTGACGTTTTTACCCGAAACGGAGGCCGTCGTCGTTTCTTCCACATCGCCCGACAGCACGATGGTATCGCCGTCTGCCACCGCGTTGATGGCGGCGGCAAGCGATTCGCCTGGCCCCACGGTTACGGTAGCCGCCCACGCGGCAGGCACTCCCATCGCAACAAGAGCTGCCAGAATTGCCGCAACGCATGCTGCGAAAACAGTCGAGCGAATCCGACTGGGTTGAACAGAAGCCACCCGTACCATAAAGACCTCCCGCATCCTACGCCATTACGTGTTCTCGCCATCAGAATATAGTGACGCATATTCTACCATATTTGTAGTCTTTAATACTTAGCCTATTTGCGGTGGTGCCTTGCGGAGCGCTGGTCGCCGGGCGTTGGGTCGCCTGCAGGACACCGCAGGTTACAACCTGACACCAAACACTTGTCGGAAAGCCAAAAAACGGGGGTGTCGCAAGCAAGACGATTCGAATGCCGTACAATACATAACGTAGCTGTTT
>CAMORQ010000318.1 GCA_946623915.1 uncultured Coriobacteriaceae bacterium
GGCTGCTCGAATGCCTGCCTGCTCACCGTGAACGACTTCGGCAAAGGCCCCGACGGCAAGAACCGCCGCTTCATCACGGGCAACCGTTGCGAGAAGGGCGCGGGCGGCGGCGTGGCGAAGCACTCGGATGTGCCGAACCTGTTCGATTACAAGAGCCATCGCTTGTTCGACTACGAGCCGCTGGCGGTCGAGGATGCGCCGCGCGGCACGATCGGCATCCCGCGTGCGCTCAACATGTACGAGAACTACCCGTTCTGGTTCACGTTCTTCACCAAGCTGGGCTTCCGCGTGGTGCTCTCCGACGCATCCACCAAGAAGACCTACGAAGCGGGCATCGAATCCATTCCGTCGGAAAACGCGTGCTATCCGGCCAAGATCAGCCACGGGCACGTGATGAACCTGCTGGGCAAGGACGTCGATTTCATCTGGATGCCCTGCGCGAAGTGGGAGCGCCAGGAAGACGAGGGCGCGGGCAACCACTACAACTGCCCGATCGTCATGAGCTATTCGGAAAGCCTGCGCCTGAACATCGACGAGCTGAACGAACCGGGCGCGCCCGCGTTTTTGAACCCGTATTTGCCCTACGACAAGAAGGAAAAGCTGAAGCGGCGCTTGTACGCCGAACTGGTGGACGCCCATCCTGAAATCATGGGCAAGTACGCCAAGGTGCCCACGCACCGCGAAATCGACGACGCCGTGGACGTGGCGTGGGCCGAAGACGAGCAGTTCAAATCCGACATGCGCGCGAAGGGTGAGCAGACCCTCCGTTGGATCGAGGAAAACCAAGCGCACGGCATTGTGCTGGCGGGCAGGCCCTACCACAACGACCCCGAAATCAATCATGCCATCCCCGAACTGCTCACCGGTTTCGGGCTGGCCGTACTTACCGAGGATTCCGTTGCCCATCTGGGTAAACTGGAGCGTCCTATCCGCCTGGTCGACCAGTGGATGTACCACACGCGCCTCTACGCCGCGGCCAAGCTGGTCACGATGCGCGACGACTTGGACCTGGTGCAGCTGAACAGCTTCGGCTGCGGGCTCGACGCGCTGACCACCGACCAGGTGCAGGAAATCCTCGAGGCTTCGGGCAAGGTCTACACGCTGATCAAAATCGACGAAGTGTCGAACCTGGGCGCCGTGCGCATTCGCATCCGCAGCCTGCTCGCCGCGTTGAAAGAGCAGGCCGACGAACGGGCGGAGGCCGAGGCGCTCGCCGCGTCGTGCCCGGCGGGAGACGCGCGCATCGACGCGCTTCTGGCCGACGTCGAACGCCGCGAGCAGGCCATGGCCGATTTCGAGCAGCGCCGCGAGGAAAAGACCGGCGAAAGCGAAGCGAAGGCTGCCGCTGCGATCGCGCAGGCGAACAGCAAGGGCGAAAAGGCCTCCGATTCCGCATCGAACGCCGTCGCGTCGCGCAAGGCGCGCAATGTCGCGTCCACCGAATTCGAGCGCGCTGAATTCACCGCCGAGATGAAAGAAGCGGGCTACACCATCCTCGCCCCGCAGATGGCTCCCTACCATTTCGAGCTGCTCGCCCCGGTCTTCCATGCGAACGGCTTCAACCTGGAGCTTCTGCCCAGCGTCGACCACGGTGCGGTTGACGCCGGCTTGAAGTACGTGAACAACGACATCTGCTATCCGTCCATCCTCACGGTGGGGCAGATCATGGAGGCGGTGACCAGCGGACGCTACGACACGGATCATTTGGCGGTCATCATCACGCAGACCGGTGGCGGGTGCCGCGCCACCAATTACATCAGCCTGATCCGCAAGGCGCTCAAGGCTGCCGATTTGGCCCATATCCCCGTCATCGGGTTGGCGCTGCAGGGGCATGTGGCCGAAGACAACTCCGGCTTCAAGGTGACACCGCCCATGCTGAAGCAGGCGATGTACGCGTTTTCCTACGGCGACTTGCTGATGATGGCGCTGTACCGCTGCCGCCCCTACGAAGTCGAGCCCGGTTCGACCGAAGCGCTGTTCGACCACTGGATGGAGGTGTGCCGGACCCAGATGCGCGAAGGCGAAAACCAGAAGCGCTTCGCACGCACGGTGCAGGCCATCGTCGACGACTTCGACACCTTGCCGTTGCAGGGGGAGGGCACCAAGCCGCGTGTGGGCGTGGTCGGCGAAATCCTGGTCAAGTTCCATCCCACTGCGAACAACCAGGTGGTCGATCAGATCGAGGCCGAAGGCTGCGAAGCGGTCGTTCCCGGACTGCTCGAGTTCTTCCTGTTCGGCATCGTGGGACGCATTTTCCAGAAGGATCCGCTGGGCCGCTCCGCCACCGGCGCGATCGCAGCACGCGGCATCCTGAAATACATCGACCATGTGCGCAAGCCCCTGGTCCAGGCCCTGGAGCGTTCGAACCGCTTCGAAGCGCCCACCGACATCTTCACGCTGGGCGCGTACGCCGAAGAGATCCTGTCCTTGTGCAATTCCATGGGCGAAGGCTGGCTGCTCGTCGCCGAAATGGTCGAGCTGATTCTGCACGGCGCCCCCAACATCGTGTGCGCTCAACCTTTCGCGTGCCTGCCCAACCATGTGGTGGGCAAGGCGGTCATCAAGGAACTGCGCCGCAAGTACCCGCAGTCCAACATCGTGGCGGTCGACTACGACCCGGGTGCTTCGGAAGTGAACCAGCTGAACCGCATCAAGCTGATGATCGCCGTGGCTAAGGCGAACCTGGCCGACGCCGAAGCTGCCGCCCGTGCCGCGCGCACGGCCACCTATCAGCCGCAAGCTGAAACGAAGTCGTGCGCTGCGGCGATCGACATCGAACAGGCCCTTGTCGATGCCGAAGGCGACGTGACGCGAACCGAGCGCGAACTCGTCGTGGAATAGGCGAACGAGCGATTCGGGCGATGCTTGGCGCCCGCATGTCCGGCAAGGACGTGCGGGCGCTTTCCTTGTGGGCGGATGCAACGGGTGGGGGGGGGCCGCTTTT
>CAMORQ010000319.1 GCA_946623915.1 uncultured Coriobacteriaceae bacterium
CTGCGGGAGCGCGACGAGTTCGCTAGCTGCGACCGACTGAGCTTCCTTCTGGGGCCGCATGCGCCCTATACCTGCGGGCCCGACTACCTGCGCATGGTGGCAGACCTGGCGCACGAGGAGGGCTTGGGCATCCATATCCACCTCGCCGAGTCGCAAGAAGAGCGTAAGGGTGTGGGCTAAGTATCACCAAACGCCGGTAGAGTACGTGTGCGACGCCGGCATCTTCGACGCGCCCACCGTCGCGGCCCATTGCACGCGCGCCGGCGCTTCCGACTGCGCTATCCTCGCCGATTGCGGCGTGAGCGTGGCAACCAATCCCGCCTCCAACATGAAGCTCGGCAACGGCTTCGCTCCCGTGCCGGAGCTTATGGAGGCGGGCGTCAACGTGTGTTTGGGCACCGATGGCGCCACATCGAACAACGCGCAGAACATGTTCCGCGAGATGGGTCTGTTGGCTCTCGTGCACAAGGGTGTTCGTGAAAGCTCGCAGTGCATTTCAGCCGACGACGCCCTGCGCATGGCCACACGGGGAGGTGCCCAGGCTCTGGGCCTGCCCTGCGGATCGATCGAAGTGGGCAAGAAGGCCGACCTCGCACTGCTCGACCTGGACGCGCCTGCGCTTACGCCTTTGGGCAATCCCGTTTCGGCCCTTGTCTACGCCGTCAACGGGTCCGAGGTGGATACGGTGATCATCGACGGGAAGGTTGTGCTGCGCCATCGCGAGCTGCTGACCATCGACGAGGAGCGCGTGCGCTTCGAAATCGCCCGTATCTGCGAACGGCTGGGCCTCAATCGAGTCTAGCGCGGCGTAGCGAAAAGCCTGCGCCTCGGACGCTGCCGTTCGCTCGCCTTGCTGACGGCGTCTTGCAAGGTGCTTTTCGCGCTGCTAGCGGGGCGCGAGCCATTCGGCTGCATCGAGGCTAAATCGCTCCCATGGCGCAACCGCGAGTGAATCGTTGTCGCAGTGGCGGCACATAGGATGTGGCATGCGGCGGAAGGTCTCGATGTCGTCTGCCGAGCTGATGGACGCCAAGGGTAGCGAATCGGCAAAGTCGCCGTGCATGTCGTACCCGAAGCGCTTTGAAAGCGACCTGTGATGGGCGGCAACCTGGCATGGCCAGACTGCTCCGCGCGCAAGCTGCAGATAGCATCCGCCGAAGGGGCACGACGTGAACGACCGGCTCTGGTCGCATTTCCCTTCTGTGTCTATCGCCAGACGCAGAAACGCTTCCTTGCCGTCAGTAGTGCCCGTGATGTCCCTTGCGAAACCGACGTGCACTCCCTTTTCATGTGCAAGCGCCGTGAGCCCTTCGTAGTCAACGTGCGGGGGGTATGGCGATATGAGAAGCTTCACGTCGCATTCGACCAGGGCGCACCAGAAGTCGTCGTCCATGCGTTTGAGCAGGAGCCCGTTCGTGCACAGAACGACGTTCTGCAGAGGCAGATGGGCTCGGGTGATTCTGACGACGTCGACGAGGCGCGGGTGAAGAAGTGGTTCGCCGCCCATCAGCGCGATGGAACCGAAGTAGTTTTCGATGCCGTCGATGGACGCCAGTCGTGACAAATCGCGCTCGTAAGTCTCTATGTTCAGAAAGCGTTCCTCCGCCAGTGGCGCAAGATGAAGGCAACCTGCGCAACGCAGGTTGCAGTGGTCGCACACCTGCACGTCCAGCTTGGGCTTTGCCGCCATCTTGGCCAGGCGTTCGGTGAAGCTTATAGAATACGGAGTCCGTGCAGTGGTTGCAGTTGTCATGCCCTCAGGTTAGCAGGCATACGTCCAAGCTGTGTCGTCGGGGCAGCTAGGGCTGGACCATCCGCCGCCAGCAATGTCGTCGAGCTGCTCGTCGGTCAGCTGACGCCTTCGTTCTTGGCGAGCTCGATCAGCTCCTCGGGCGTCTTGCAGGCGATAGCCTTTTCCTTCTGCTCCGCAGTCAAGCCCTCGAAATCCATGGCCGCCTCTTCATGTAAGTTACAGTATCTACGTGCGGTATTGTACGCGCAATTGAACTAATCTCATCCAGGGCGAGGCGGGGACGCCCTTGTCGCGACCCTGCAAGTAGCTGAAGATATCCCAGCCCCAGCCCTTGCAGGATCCACCCTGACAAACGCGTCGACCCTGACAAACCTGACAAACGCGTCGTAGCTATTTGTCAGGTTGCGCGGAGGGAGTGCGGAGGCCGATCGCCGCGCAAGCCACCGAAAAGTAGGTCAATCGCACGGGCTGCGCAAAAAATTTTCCCGGCAGTGCACGAGATTGGGCCCTGTGACCACTATCTATTTAAAGAATAATTAAATTTCAGGATGATTGTGATGAATATACTGCATTATACAGCCAGATCACCCATTTCTGGTTTACATATCGCTTGTCCTGTAATTATTCTCATTTCAGATAGTGGTCACAAGGCCCAATCTCGTGCGCTACCGGGAATTCATTTTGCACGCAACGGGTGTTCCGGCATCGCTCAACGTTCCAGGCCATGCCGGGGGCCGAACGACCCCTGACATGAAAAGATTCACCTTACCTTGCAGAAGCGCCTCGAATGGATTCGCTGCGTCGCCTACTGCCAAAGGGCGCGCATACGGGGCACACTGTCCCCGGCATACGCACGCAGCAGACTCATTTACCCCGCATAAACAAGCCTGCCCCTTCTCCCGAGCACGAGAGAAGGGGCAGTTAGAAACAGGGTGGGGGCTGCCTTGCGCGGCAAGGAGGGTTATTCGCCGATAAGGATCTTTATATCCTCGTCCACGGTTCCAATGCCCGCAATGCCGAAGTTTTCAACCAGCACGTTTGCAACGTTGGGCGAAAGGAAGCCCGGCAGCGTAGGCCCAAGGTGGATGTTCTTCACGCCCAGGTACAGAAGCGCCAGCAGAACGATAACGGCCTTCTGCTCGTACCAAGCGATGTTGAAGGCAAGCGGCAGGTCGTTGATGTCCTCCAGC
>CAMORQ010000320.1 GCA_946623915.1 uncultured Coriobacteriaceae bacterium
GGGCGGGTCGGACAGTGGCGAAGGCGCCAGCGAATCGAGCGCTGCGCAAAACGCCGAAGATTCGCAGGCGGTTGAATCCGTGTCCCAGGCCGAAGGGGATTGCACTTACACGGACGAAAACATAAGCATCGGCATTACGAAGGTCCGGGCCTACGACACCGACGTGTACGTGGCAGACATCCAGGTGAGCAGCGTGGAATACCTGAAAACCGCATTGGCCCAGAACGCATTCGGCCGCAATCTGAAAGACACCACCTCTAACATGGCCCAGGACTCGGGAGCCGTTCTGGCGATCAACGGCGACTACTACGGTTTCCGCGACGATGGCTACGTGGTGCGAAACGGCGTGCTCTACCGCGACACTCCTTCTGCCAACACTGACGCGCTGGTGGTCTACGGCGACGGGTCCATGGGGTCTGCGAACCAAGACGAAGTTTCTGCACAGGAGCTAGTCGACGCAGGTGCGTGGCAAGTGCTCTCGTTCGGGCCGGTCCTCATCGAAGACGGTCAGATATGCGTCTCCGAAGGCCAGGAGGTGTCAGGGAAATCCATGGCCAGCAACCCGCGCACTGCAATCGGCATGGTAAGCCCGCTGCATTATGTGGTCGTCGTTTCGGATGGACGCACCGGTGAAGATGCAGGGTTGTCGCTTGCGCAGCTCGCGGAAGTCATGGCCGATGCCGGCGCAACGTTTGCCTACAACCTTGATGGCGGCGGATCGACGACCATGTGGTTCGAAGGCAACGTGATCAACGACCCTGCAAGTGGAAACAGGTCTGGTGAAAGAGAGGTGAGCGACATTGTCTACTTCGGTTAACGCTCTCGATTTCGCGAATGTTGGGCAAACGACTCGGATAGGAGGATCGATGGCGGCTCGAATTGCACGGCGCTACGCTATTGCTGCCGTATCCTGCCTGGTGTTTGCGGTGATATACGCGCAGTTCAGCCACGGTGTGCACAGCATGTTCATGACATGGATGTTCGTCATACCGCTTGTGTGCGGATGCGTGGCGGCGCTCGTGCAGCAAGCCTTAGGGCATCAATGCGACCTGCGCCTGCCCCGACAGCTGTGGGGGTTGTGCGCGGCGACGCTGACGGTGGCAAGCTGCCTGCGGGGCATCTTCGAAATCGCAGGAACCGGTTCGCCGTGGTTGTTTTCCTACGTTGTGGTCGGGATGTGCTTCGCGCTGGCTTCGGTTGTCTGCACAGCATTTGCCATCCGAAAGGCCGGTTAGCGGTCGGCTGTTCCCGGTGCTTGCGGTGCGCCACCGACGCTTAGGGTTTTGATTAGTTCGGGGATTTGTTGGGCATCGCCTGCAGCTGGCGGTGCCCGTGCGCATTCGTCGGTATAATCGAGCGCATGCTAGACTTAGATTCACTTAACCCAGAACAACGAGAAGCCGTCGAATGCACAGAAGGCCCGCTGCTCGTGCTTGCCGGCGCGGGGAGCGGTAAGACGCGTGTGCTTACCTACCGGATTGCGCATTTAATCGAATCTTGCGGTGTTGCGCCGTGGGAAGTGATGGCCATCACGTTCACCAACAAAGCTGCCGCCGAGATGCGCGAGCGCCTTGACGCTTTGGTGGGGTCGGGCGCACGCGGCATGTGGGTGTCGACGTTCCACAGCATGTGCGGGCGCATTCTGCGCGCCGACGCCGAGCGTCTCGGTTTCACGAGCAATTACACCATCTACGATGACTCGGACAGCAAAAGCCTCATCAAAGGCATCATGAACGAGCTCGACATCGACCCGAAGCGCATTCCCCCCAATGCAGTGCGCAACCGGATTTCCGATGCGAAGAACGAGCTGGTCCTTCCCGCCGAATTCGCCGACACGGCACGCGACCCGATAGCCAAGCAGGCGGCCCGCGTGTACGAACGTATGCAGGAGCGGCTGAAGGCCGCCAACGCATTCGATTTCGACGATTTGCTTTTGTACGCATGGCTGCTTCTGAAGAACTATCCCGATGTACTTGAAGCCTACCAGGACCGCTTCCGCTATCTGCTCGTGGACGAATACCAAGATACGAACCATGCGCAGTACGCCATCACGCAGCTCCTGGCCGCCAAGCACAAGAACATCATGGTCGTCGGCGACGACGATCAGTCGATCTACAGTTGGCGTGGTGCGGACATCCGCAACATCCTGGAGTTCGAAAAGGACTACCCACAGGCCCATACGGTAAAGCTCGAAAAGAACTATCGCTCCACCGCCACCATCCTCGATGCGGCGAACGCGGTTATCGCCAACAACGCCAAGCGAAAGCCCAAGCGCCTGGTTTCTACGGGAGACGAAGGGGCGAAGATCCAGGTGTACCTCGCCAGCGACGAGCGCGACGAAGGCCGCTGGATTGCCGGCGAAATCGAACACCAGCACGGAGACGGCATCAGCTACAACCAGATCGCCGTGTTCTACCGGACGAACGCGCAAAGCCGCATGCTCGAAGACATGCTGCTGCGCGCAGGCGTTCCGTATCGCATCGTCGGTGGAACGCGGTTCTTCGACCGTGCCGAAATCAAGAACGTCATGTCCTACCTGCATTTGGCGGTTAATCCTGCAGACGATGTGGCGGCCAGACGCGTCGTCAACGTGCCGCGCCGCGGTATCGGCGCCACCACCATCGAACACGTCGAGCGCCTTGCCCGCGAGAACGGCTGCAGCTTCGTCGACGCCGCTCAGCTTGCCTGCGTCGACGAAAGCATCCGCCTGTCCACCCGCAACGCCCTCGGGGAGTTCACCAGCCTCATCGCCGAGGCTTCTTCATGGCAGGGTGATTTGCGCAAAGTGGTTGAAATGATCGTCGACAGGAGTGGTTTGCTGAAGGCGCTCGAGGCCGAAGGGACCGATGAAGCGCGAAGCCGCATCGAAAACATCAAGGAGTTCTTCGGTGTCGTGGACGAATACGTCGAAACGCACGATGCCAGCG
>CAMORQ010000321.1 GCA_946623915.1 uncultured Coriobacteriaceae bacterium
GCGAAGTGCCTGGAACGTGCGTTTGGCCGGGTGCCCACCAGCACGGCGGGCACGGGCGGGAATGGCAGCTTTCACCACCTCGACCAGCTGATCGCTGGTTTCGAACGGGCGTTTTTCGCGCTGGCGCACGATGAAGTCGGCTATGCGACTTGCCCACTTCTCGTCCGAGTAGTCACGGATGATCCGGGTGAGATCTGGTGCGTTGTAGGAGTTCAGGATCTCTGCTGCGGTTAAAGTTTGTTTCCCCGGATTCATCCGCATATCAAGTGGGGCCGTCTCCTTGAAGGAGAAGCCACGTGATAGCGTATCTATCTGGTGCGAGGACACTCCCAAATCGAAGAGGAACGCATCCACTTCGGGAATGTTCAAGCCCAGAAGAAGCTGGTCGAGCTGCCCGAAGTTGCCATGCAGGAAGCGCAGTTCGGGACGTACATCGTCAGGCAAATCTAGGAGCCGAGTTTGTGCGGCTGCAAGCGCCGCTTCATCCTGGTCTATGCCGACGAGCAGTCCGGTGCTCCCGAGCCGTTTGGCTGCTTCGAGCGAATGCCCTGCCCCGCCGAGTGTTGCGTCCACGAACGTGTGCTTCGTTTCTAGGTTCAATTGTTCGAGGCACTCGGCGAGCAGGACCGGAATATGCCGATATTCGTTTGTCAATGCATCCACGTCCGCGATTAGCCGAACAGCTCGCCCAGATCGACGTCGCTGGAGGCTTGGTCGCTGCGTTTCGCGTCCCACACCTCGAAGTAACCTGTATTGCCGATGATGGCAACATCCTTCTTGATGCCCACCGCATCGCGTTGGTCGGCAGCAAGCATGATGCGCCCGGCGGTGTCGACCTGTACGTCGCGTGCACGGCGCTTCAGCTCTCGCCGAAGCTGCGAATGCTTGCGATCCGAAGCGTTGTAGCCGCCAAAGCGGTCGTTAAACACCCGGGACACCCACTCGTCGAACCCTTTGGGCTCGAACACGAGCAGGCATTCGCTGTACGGATCGATAGTTACCACAAGGTCCTCGCTCAGAACACGCCTGAATTTCGAAGGGAGGGAAATGCGCCCCTTTGCATCCACTTTGAAGCGGAACTCGCCGTTCAAGTCGACGCTGTGTGCCACTTCTTCCATGGACCCTTTCTCTTTCCGGCGTTTCCTTGCATGTTGCATTCTATGACATTATCCCCCACTACGCAACACTTTTTAGCATTTTTCTGACACAACATCCCCCACTTCGACACCCTAAACCATCACCACGAATTCCAGGAATCTAGATGAAGGCTCTAGGAAGAGGAAGACCACTACATGTTGTGGATTTTCGGGTCCAAAAAGCGTGGGACAAAGTGGGAGATATGTGAAGGCAAACCCCACAAAGGCCTGTTTGCAAAGCGCATGTGGCCCTTTGTACAGCCTATTCCTTACATTTATATAAAGGGTGTAGAAGGTGCAAGGTAGCGCCTGCATGGATGTGCGCGTTGCTCTGCGCTGCCTGCGCAGCTGGACACCAGCATGCTTCCATTAGCCCCACCTCTGCCGTTGTGCTACCCTATTGCGACAGGTAAATCGCTCGTATGGCAAGGAGGCCCCCATGAGCATCATCATCGACGTGTACGGCCGCGAAGTGCTTGACTCGCGCGGCAACCCAACGGTTGAAGTGGAAGTCATCCTCGACGACGGATCGATCGGCCGCGCGATGGTGCCATCGGGAGCATCTACCGGCGCCTTCGAGGCTGTCGAACTGCGCGATGGCGACAAGAAGCGCTATCTTGGCAAAGGCGTGCTTACCGCCGTCGAGCATGTAAACACCGAAATAGCCGATTGCCTTGTTGGTATGGACGCTTGCGACCAGCGTGCGCTCGATGCGGAAATGATTGCGCTGGACAAAACCAAGAACAAGGGCAACTTCGGCGCCAACGCCATCCTGGGCGCCTCGCTTGCCGCTGCGCGCGCCGCTGCAGAATCGAGCGAGCTGCAACTGTATAAATACATCGGCGGCGTGAATGCGCACACTTTGCCAGTCCCGATGATGAACATTCTGAACGGCGGCGTGCATGCCGACAACAACGTCGACTTCCAGGAATTCATGATCATGCCCGTGGGAGCTAAGAACTTCGCAGAGGCCCTGCGTTGGTGCGCGGAAATCTATCACACGCTGAAGAAGGTGCTTCACGATGCCGGTCTTGGCGGTGGTGTCGGCGACGAAGGCGGGTTCGCCCCCAATTTCACCACGAACGAAGAACCGCTCGAGTACATCGTGAAGGCCTGCAAGAAGGCGGGATACAAGCCTGGCAAAGACATCATGTTCGCCATGGACCCCGCTTCCACCGAGTTCTACAACGCCAAGAAGAAGCGCTATGTGCTTGCAGGCGAAGACCGCGAACTGACGAGCGACGAAATGGTCGATTACTGGGAGGCACTTGTCGATAAGTACCCCATCATCTCGATCGAAGACGGCATGGCCGAAGAGGACTGGAAAGGCTGGAAGACGCTCACCGAGCGCATCGGCGACCGCGTCCAGCTGGTCGGCGACGACCTGTTCGTAACCAATTCCGAGCGCTTGGCCCGCGGCATCGAAGAAGGCTGCGCCAACGCCATCCTCATCAAAGTGAACCAGATCGGCAGCCTTACCGAAACGCTCGAAGCGATTCAGATGGCCAAACAGGCAGGTTACGCTTGCGTCATGAGCCACCGCTCCGGCGAAACCGAAGACACCACCATCGCCGATCTGGCCGTTGCGTGCAACACCGGCCAAATCAAGACCGGAGCTCCTTGCCGCAGTGACCGCGTAGCCAAGTACAACCAACTCCTGCGCATCGAAGAAGACCTCGGCGACGCCGCCTACTACCCCGGCAAAAAGGCGTTCTATAATCTGTAGTTCCGCCGTTCTAACGAACGGCGGAACGGGCCGCCGCTGCAAAGCCGCAGG
>CAMORQ010000322.1 GCA_946623915.1 uncultured Coriobacteriaceae bacterium
ACGGTCTGCCCTGAGGGTCGCTCATCGTGGTCACGAAACCAGCGGGCTTGTTCAGCAAAAGCGAAACCGGCGCAGCACCCCAGGCGACCTCTACCCCATCGACTTCGACGACATCGACAAGAGGATCCACTTTAAACCCGAGCTCCGAAACAACGGAACCGTTCACCTTCACACGTCCCGCTGTCATAAGGTTTTCGGAGCCGCGCCTGCTTGCGACGCCCGCACGTGCGAGGAATTTTTGAAGCCTCATAGGATATACGGGCACCGCACCAAAGCCAGAATCCACACTGTCGCGTTCGCCAGAATCCACGGCTATTCCTCGAACTCCAGTTCGTCGAAATCGATCTTGTCAACGACGCCTGCAGCAGCCGATAGAGCTTCGGCCATCATGGCGTGCATCGCATCCCCCATCTGTTCGGTAAGCTCTTCGGCATCGAAGTTCTGAGGAGCGGAAAGGTCCGTTTCGGTAAGGTCGAGCGTGGCGAACCCACGTGTTGCGGATAGACGCGCGCGGATGAATTCGCGGGTTTCGTCATCGGGCGCGAACTGCTCGAGTTCGGGAAGATCGTCGAGGGAGCGAAGGCCGAATTTCTCGAGGAAGGAACGCGTGGTGGCGTACAGGGTGGGATTGCCTGGGGCTTGCTCGAACCCCGCTTCGCGGACCAGCCCCTTCTCGATGAGCGAATTGATCGAACTGTCGGAATTGACGCCGCGCACGTTCGCGACCCCCGCGCGCGTCACGGGCTGCGTGTACGCGATTATCGACAGCACCTCCAAAGCGGCCTGCGACAGCTTGCGCGTGTCCCACGAAAGCACGTAGTTTTCCAGGAGTTCGTGGAACATCGGGTGCGTGCAAAGCCTCCAACCGCCCGCAACTTCGCGCAGCTGTATGCCGCTTTCCTCTTCTTCGTACTTTGCGCGAAGCGCAACGCAGGCCATTTCGACATCGGAAGGTTCGACCTGCAGCATATCGGCCATGGTGATCGTGGACACCGGGTCGTCGGTCACGAACAGCATCGCCGCCACGGCCCCCTGAATCTGGTTGTGTTCGAGTCCTTGGAACATCTACGCTACTCTCCTTCGGTCGCGCTTGTGATCGCATCGTCGCCTTCGAGCAGCAAATCGCCCGACCCTTCGATGTAGTTCATTTCGATATCTCCGAACGGCGTCGGCTGCGCCACGTGGATCATGTTGCGTTTATAGAGCTCGAGAACCGCCAAGAAGGTCACGACTATGACGGCGGGTTCGGTCGCCCGCGTGATCAGGTCGCTGAAGCGCAATGTCTTGGAATTCTTGATTCTCGCATGGATGGACCGCACATGGACTTCGACAGGAATCGGCTTGCTTGCGATATGGTCGCTGTCCAGAAGGAACGGGTCTTTGTGGCCGAGCACCGAAGCGCACAGGAAGCCCAGCGAATCGAGGCTGACGCCTTCAAGATAGTCGGGAACCAGCGTGAGCAGGCTGACGTCCGGTCCGAAATGGCGATTGTGCCTGCGGCCTTCTGAAACATAGCGCGCGTTCAAGGCTGCCGAAGCGTTCTTGAACTGCTTGTAGGCGATCAGGCGATCCACGAGAATGTCGCGGGCCTCACTCGGTGCAAGCTCCTCGAATTCGACATCGATGTCGTCCGTGGGGGAAGGAATGAGGCTTGCCGCCTTTATTTCGAGAAGCGTCGAAGCAACCAGCAGAAAATCGCTGGCAACGTCTAGGTCGAGCATCTCCATATGCGAGATCTCTTCGAGGTACTGGTCGGTGATTTCGGCGATGGAGACAACGCCGATGTCCACCTTCTGCCTGCTTACCAGGTACAGCAGCAAGTCGAAGGGGCCTTCGAACGAATCTGTGCGAACGCGGTACGACACGACTACCCTCGCGAGAACCGTGCCGACTGCTCTTCGATGAGCGCCTGGTCGGCGAAATAATCGATCTTCATGGCGTCTTTGACGTCGGCGAGCGTGGAAGCAGCAACTTCCCGTGCCTGCTCGCATCCCGCTTCCAAGATGCGGTAAATGCCCGGAATGTCCTGCTCGAGCTCGCTGCGCCTGGCTCGAATAGGCGCGAGCGTTTCCTCGAGCACGCTTCCTAGGAGCTTTTTGCACTTCACGTCACCGAGGCCGCCGCGCCGGTAATGCTCTTTCATTTCGTCGAGGTTGGCGTATTCCGGCAGGTACTCAGCGAAATGACGGTCTTCGCAGAACGCGTCGAGGTAGGTGAACACCGCGTTGCCTTCGACCTTGCCGGGGTCGTCGACGCGCAGGTGCCCTTCGTCGGTGTACATGCTCTTGATCTTCGCAGCCACATCTTCCGGGCCGTCCGATAGGTATATGCCGTTGCCCAGGCTCTTGGACATCTTCGATTTTCCATCGATGCCCGGAAGTCGCTTCGCCGCTTCACCTTCGGGCACGAGGGCTTCGGGCTCCACGAGCACAGGACCGTATATGCGGTTGAAACTGCGCACGATTTCGCGGGTCTGCTCGAGCATGGGAAGCTGGTCGTCGCCAACCGGGACCGTTGTAGCGCGGAAAGCGGTGATGTCGGCGGCTTGGCTTATGGGGTACGTGAAGAATCCGACCGGCACATCCGCCGCAAATCCACGCATCTGGACTTCGGACTTAACCGTTGGGTTGCGCTGGACGCGTGCCACCGTGACCAGGTTCATGTAGTAGGCGGTCAGCTCGAAGAGCTGCGGCACTTGGGACTGGATGAACACACAGGTCTTTTCCGGGTCGATGCCGCACGAGAAGTAATCGAGCGCGACTTCGACGATGTTCTGACGAACCTTTTCGGGGTTGTCAGCGTTATCGGTAAGAGCCTGAGCGTCGGCGATCATTATGAACACGCGATCGTATTCGCCGGAGTTTTGCAGATCAACGCGTTGCCTGAGGCTACCGACGAAA
>CAMORQ010000323.1 GCA_946623915.1 uncultured Coriobacteriaceae bacterium
GCACACAACGTTCATTTTTTGACAGTAGCGCTCCGATTTTTCCGCAGGGTATACGGTTCCCATAACCTAGATTATCAAGTCTTTGGAAACTTTGGGTGGGATTCTTTGCCATTCATCTGGGGATACGGTCTCAAACTTTGTCTAAAAAATGCTTTCATTGGGCCCTTGAAATGCTGATCTGTTTCTCATTTTTTCGAAAAATGGCTAGAATCCGGCCTGCTCATATTATAGAAAACTGGTGGCTGCCACTTTTGCTGAGCCTCGGCTTGACATCGTACATACGTTCTTATAGTATGAAATACGAACATATATTCGATAACGGGAGAACGGATGGATGTAGCCGAAAAGCTTGCGATACTTGCCGACGCCGCCAAATACGATGTCGCCTGCACTTCCTCGGGAGCGAACCGTACGGCGCAAATCGGCAAGCTGGGATCGACCACGTCGGCGGGATGCTGCCACAGCTTCACGCCTGATGGACGTTGCATAAGCCTACTGAAAGTACTGCAAACTAACGCATGCATCTACGACTGCGCCTATTGCGCGAACCGCTGCTCCAACGATACGCGCCGCGTAGCCTTCAAGCCGCGCGAGCTGGCCGATCTGACTATCGCGTTCTACCGGCGCAACTACATCGAAGGGCTTTTCCTGTCCAGCGGGGTCCTGAAAAGCCCGGATTTTACCTGCGAGCTCATGGTGGAAACCCTTTCCCTGCTTAGGGTTGAACACGGTTTCCGCGGATACATCCACGCCAAAGCCATCCCCGGCACGTCTCCTGCGCTCATCGACGAACTGGCCCATCTGTGCGATAGGGTCAGCGTAAACATGGAACTGCCCAGTCAGGCAAGCCTGGACTACCTTGCTCCGGACAAAAGCGGATTCAGCGTCATCTCCCCCATGAAGCAGATTTGCAACAACATTGCCGAAGACCGTGACACGCGTGCCATAGCGCGCCGAAGCAACGCCACCATCGCTGCGCGCCGGATAGCCTCGAAGGAACGAGCCTACGCCCCCGCCGGCCAAAGCACGCAGATCATCGTGGGCGCCACCGGCGAAAACGACTACCATCTGCTGAACCTGTCGGCCGCGCTCTACCGTAAACTCGACATGAAGCGCGTGTTCTGGAGCGCCTACATCCCCGTGAACAACGACGCGCGCCTGCCGTCCACCTCGCGCATTCCGCTCGACCGAGAGCACCGTCTGTTCCAAGCGGATTGGCTGATGCGGTTCTACGGGTTCGACGTTAACGAGATAATCGACGAACAGCATCCTAACCTCGACCTTACCGTGGACCCCAAGGCGAACTGGGCTCTGAACAACCTCGACAGGTTTCCTATCGAGGTGAACACCGCGCCCCTCGAGATGCTCATGCGCGTCCCAGGCATCGGATACATCGGGGCGCGCAAGATCGCCGTTGCGCGCAGAAGCCACGCACTTGGCGAAGCCGAGCTGAGAAAACTAGGGGTGGCGTTCAAACGCGCACGATACTTCATCACGTGCAACGGCCGATGGGAAGGCAGGGGCATCGCGTTCGACCGGGAGTCGCTGCGATCGGCGCTCGCTTCGCATATCCGGGGAGGCTCGCATGGGCGCAGGTCGCCGCATGCGATCGAAGGGCAGATGTCGCTCGAAGAGATTGACCCAAGCTTCTGCGTTCAGGCTGGTGGAGAAATAGGTGTTACCCACACGGCGCCCCGCCGGTTGCACAACGGAAAGCCGCACATCCAGAAAAACGCATCGAACGCATCCGTTGCGCCAACCTTGCAGCTGCAACCACGAGAAGGCTCGATAGAAAGTAACCCCTTGGCAACGTGGGGGCTTGCATGAAAACGCTATCCTTCCCCGCAGAAGAAGTGGAGCGCATCGCCACCGCCATAGATCCACGCTCCTCGGTCGTACTTGCATGCGACGGCACGCTCGAAGGCATCCTCACCTGCGTGTTCGTCGCATTTGCCACGCAGGCGGACGTTCAAGACATCTGCGATGGGTCTCGCGTACAGCCACGCATCGGGCAGAGCGTCGTCGCCGTCCCTACCAGCATGGAAGCAGCCACACGTGTGCAGCGGGGACTGGTGCGAACGGGTGGCAAAGCAAGCTGGTACGCCGTCATGGCAGCATCGGCCTGCGACGACCCCGACGTGGGAAACCATATCCACCGATTCGTTCGCTACGCCTTTTCATCAGGCGACACTTCTGCCTGTTCGACATGCTCGCAGAAGAAGACGTGCGCTCAGCCATGTGAGCGCATCAAGCCGGACCGCGTCCTATCCCAGTTAACCCACCCATACGTCTCCCCCGTGCTGCGCATGAGGAAACGGGTGGTCAACGAAATGGAGAAGATGCGCCAATTCATACGGTTCCAGCATGTCGAAGGAGACCTATGGTTCGCCAAATGTAACCCGAGCTGCTCGGTCGTCCCCTTCATCATGAATCACTTCGGGCAGCGATTCAACACGCAGCGATTCGCCATCTACGACGAAGTGCACCATATAGTTGGCGTGTCCGAGCAGGGTGCTTGGCAGCTGGTTTCAACCGACGAGATCGCTCCCCCGCCCATCGCGGATGACGAAGCCGCCATGCAAGACGCCTGGAGGTGCTTCTACGACGCGCTCACCATCGATGCGCGCTACAACCCCGAGCTGCGCCGGCACTTCATGCCGATGAGGTTGTGGAAAAACCTCCCCGAACTGGTTCCTGGGCGCTGAGATGCCCCATCTTGCCAATCCAGTGCTCGTTACGTAACGAAGTACGCTGCCTCGCACTGTCATGGCAATCCGGGGCATCTCAGCGCCCAGGAACCCCCGGGGGCCGCATCTTGCCGATCCGTCTGCGCCGTTGCGCGGCGGAGTCGCTTTGCTCTCCACCCGGAGTGGACGCAGGGTTATTTTGTCGAG
>CAMORQ010000324.1 GCA_946623915.1 uncultured Coriobacteriaceae bacterium
TGATCGATAGCGATGCGGCTGCGAAGTATTCCAAGGCGCCGGAATACTTCGAGGTGGCGCTTGCCGCCCTGGATGCCATGGTCGATCAGGTCGGGCCCGTGCGCCTGGACGGCTTCGGTGCGATAGAGCGGGGCGTGATCGTGCGCCATCTGCTCCTGCCCGGTCGGCTTGAGGACTCACTGAGCATAATGCGATTTTTGTGGGAGCGCTATGCGCACCGCGTTTTGTACAGCGCCATGAGCCAGTACACGCCCGTCCGCGCGGTGGAGGGAATGCCGGAACTGAACGAGCGGGCGGACGCCGCCGACTACGAAGTTCTGCTCGACTATATGGACGAGTTGGGCATTGATGATTATTATTGGCAGCAGGGCGACCCCGCCCAGGAGAGCTTCATTCCCGCATTTGATGCAACTGGCGTTGCATCCGGCATTTAAACGAGTGAAAGGTGAGAGAGGAATCGTAGATGACTAACCGTACCGTTTCCCGTTTTTGTTTGTGCCTTAGATGGATGTTCGTGCTTGTCTTGCTCGCCGCAGCCATGCAGGTGCGACCGGCGTTCGCATCCTCGCCCCTTACGTTGGATTCTGATACCCCAGCCGGCCCTTATCCGGAGAATCATAGTGTCGAAGAGATTCGCAAGTTTGTCCTTGCGCACGATTTCGATTTCGGCGCTGCCATCACTTATGCAGAAGAGCCTGTCATTCCTACAAAAGTGGGCTCGATCACCGCTTCTGCGCAGAACCAGGCGCTTAATACGCTCAATTCGTTCCGATACATCGCAGGTGTTCCCGCGAACGTGGCCATCGATTCCGAATACGTGAAACTTGCCCAGGCTGCGTCGTTTGTCAATGCTGCAAACGACTCACTGTCCCATTTCCCCAAAAAGCCTGATGGCGTCAGCGATGCCGTGTACGAACTTGGGTTATCTGGTTCCAGCCGAAGCAACCTTGCTATGGGCTATGCCAATCCGTCTGTTACGGTGTTCGGATACATGTCTGACAGCGACAGCTCGAACATCCAAGATGTGGGACATAGGCGTTGGTGCATCAACCCACTGATGGACAAAACAGGTTTCGGATATGCAAACAATTATTCTGCCATGTACGCTTTCGGCGGTGGGTGGGGCAGCATCGACGGGTATGTTGCCTGGCCTGCCGCCAATACGCCCACTGCGTTCTTCGGGTCGTCGGACGCATGGAGCCTGAGTGTGCCAGACTGGACGTTATCCAGTGCCGCAAAGGTGAAGCTCACACGCAAAAAGGATGGCAAGGTCTGGAATTTTGCGCCTGGCAAGGACAATGACGAAGGTGTTTGCTATCTCTCGGACTATTCGGGCTACGGCAACCTTTCTGCCATCATCTTCCGTCCGAGCGGTACAGCCGGCTACCACAAGGGCGATGTGTACCAGGTTGACGTGACCGACGCTACAACGGGCGCCAACTATTCCTATTCGGTTTCTTTTTTCGACCTTGTCGAAGTTGACGGTGTATCGGTGACTTCGTCGAAGGATTCGAAGACGTCCGACGTGCCCGCGGGAGGCAAGATGTCATTCACTTATGGCGATACCATGTCGCATTTTAATTCCAGTGCTTATTCGTCATTGAAGCTGTCAACTGGAATGAACAGGTTGTTTAGAAGCGCGTTGGAGTACAGCGGCTATTCATGGACGTCGTCGAACACCAAGGTAGTTTCCCTGTTTTCGCAAGGTAATGCGAAGGCGGAAGGGGATTACGCGCATGCTTTGCTCGATAATGCAGGCACCTCGCAGATTACTGCACGCTACAAGGACAAAGCAGTCACTTTCACCGTCGAGGTCAAACCGATGCAGATTTCTGGAGGCTCGATTACAGGTGTTGCCGACAAGACTTTCACTGGTAGGGCAATCGTGCAAAAGCCGGCGCTTTCCGTTGCGGGGAAGACGCTCAAGGAAGGTAGCGATTACACGGTTTCGTACAAGAACAACGTCAAAATCGGCACGGCGACTGTGACGCTTACTGGCAAGGGCAACTACACGGGCACCAAATCTGCTACGTTCAAGGTGCTCAAGCCGGCGGCGAAGTGGACGCGCTTGTGGGGCGTGAAGAAGTTCGTCGACCAATTCGACACGATGCAATCCATCGCGCAGACCGGATGGAAATCGGGCTCGGGTGGTACGGTTATCCTGGCAACGGGGGAGAACTTCCCCGATGCGTTGTCCGCTTCGGGTGTTGCGGGGCTCACGGGGTCTCCCATTCTGCTGACCGGCAGGAACTATTTGCCGAGTGCAACGGCGGCGGAGCTTGCGCGCATCAAGCCGTCTCGCGTGATCATCGCGGGCGGTCCCAAAGCGGTCGTGCCGGCGGTTGCTACTCGTGTGAAGACGGTGTGCGGAGCGCAAGTGAGACGCATCTTTGGGACGGAGGCGCCCGACACGGCTGCCGCGCTGAACAAAGAGCTGTTCGGCAAGAAGAGCAATACGGCCATCGTGGCTACGTCGGCGGACTTCTACGACGCGCTCTCCGCTGCCCCGGTCGCCTACGCGAAGCACTATCCGGTGTTTCTCGCCGACAACGTGAACACGATCTCGAAGGCGACGCTCGACGCCATGGTGGCCTGCGGGATCAAAGAGGCCATCCTCGTCGGCGGCGAGAAGGCACTCAGCAAGAACGTAGAGCGCGCGCTCGCATCACGCGGCATCAAGAAGGCGGACCGCCTCTGGGGTAACGACTACTACGACACGAGCCGCGCAATCGCGACGTGGGCGGTGGCACACGGCATGTCTGCCGACAAGTTGGGCGTGGCCACGAGTTACTCGTACTACGACGCGCTCACTGGCGCGGCGCTGTGCGGCAAGAACAACGCGGTCTTGCTGCTGGCGG
>CAMORQ010000325.1 GCA_946623915.1 uncultured Coriobacteriaceae bacterium
CGTGAATGAACTGGAAGCACTACACTGAAACTGGAAACCGATCACAGGAAGGCGCTCGACCGATACATTGTTTAAACCGCCAATCAAGCCGCAAAGCCAGCCACGATTGAGTCGCACGTCAAACCTCCGCGACTACCCTAACCAACTCCCGCACGCTCTCCCCCATCCGCGCTAAGTCCACAAAGAACAAATCAACCTGCACGCCATCGGGGCTCGTAAACCCCTCTTTCACCTGCAAGCCAGACTCCACGCCCTTATGCCACGGGTACAACAACACCACACGCTGCACCTCTTCCCCATCGGCGCGATAACGACGTCCGTACGCATACATCTGGTGCATGTCGGCAGCGGACAAATCGCGTCCTCTAGACACGCGCTTCCATTTGGTATCCAACACCACTAGCCGGCCATCGTGTCGCTCGCAAACAATGTCGGGCCGCAAGCTCACCTGCTTGTCGTCGAACAGCCACTCGGTATGCACCTGCAGTTCCACCTTGCGCAGGGCGCGGCTGCGGATAGCCGACAAACGCAGCTGCTGGCCAACATAGTTGCGCAGCTGGAACGCCTCGCCAATACCTGGCGGCGAGCACAGGTGCATCAGCTCGCGCGGGGTCTCGTCGTCGCCCAGATTTTGCAGCACGAAATCCTTCAGAGTGTCGAACTGCTTGTTCGTCAGGTCATGGCAGTTGGGGCGATGCCGATTATACCTGGTCAGGTATTCATACTCGCGCACTACTATGTGGCTAGGCGTTGGCATGCGCTACTCTTCGCCCTCCAGCTGGTAGATGCGCGCGTAAGCAGCCGGGTCTGTGGGCACGGGTTGCACCAAGCGAAATGCCTTCAGGTGACTGTAGGATTCCACGTCGTCAGCCCAGAACACGTTGGCGCTGTCCTTCTCGACGACAAAGTCGCCTGCCGCAGCGCCGAATACCGAACGGATCTTGGTGTAGTCGTCGTAGAAGTATTCCTGCAACAGTGGGATTATGCGCTCGGCGAAGATACCGGCCAAGTGGTCGATGGTCGCATCGTCTCGCAGCCCCATGAAATACGAGTGACCAATGGTGTGCTCGCGATCGTTCAGAAGCTCAATGCGGGCGTTCATGGTATCGAGCAGTTTCTGCACGCTCACACCCTCGATTGTAATACCCGCGAGCAGCGAAGAATCCGGCATAACCTCGCGGAACGTGAAACGACGACGCAGCGCCGTATCCATGAGCGCGATGGAGCGGTCCGCTGTGTTCATCGTGCCAATAATGTATACGTTGTTCGGAACGCTGAATTCCTTGCCGGAATACGGCAAGATTGCGGACATCGCCTCTTCCGCACCTTTGCGTTTCGACTCTTCAACCAGCGTGATGAGCTCGCCAAAGATCTTGGAGATGTTTCCGCGGTTGATTTCGTCGATGATGAACACGTACGGAAGCGCCTCGCTCCTCACCTTGCTTTCTTCCTCGGGTTCTCCTGCCATGCCAACAGCTTCGAGCAGTTGCGCTGGGCTGATACGCGTAAGCTCGTATGCCGTTTGCAAAGTCAGAGTCTTGCCATCGTTCATCTTCTTGAAGTCCGCTTTGCTGATATCAGCAATCCACTTTGCCTTACGGTAACGCTTTGCGGCTGGAAGATCGTCCCTCCACTTGAATTCACCGGTAACAACGCCGATTTTATAAACTGCTGGGTCGATGTTGCCCGGCACGACAACGAAGTCACCTGGCTGCATTGCGTCCTGAAATGCAAAAATGGCGCGCCGATTTGCCTCGGTAATTAACTCGGAATCCGCGACATCCTCGGGTGCCACTTCATCCCATCCCATGCGCAGGCATCCTTCTTTCACGCATTTCTGGAAAAGCTCGGGTTCTTCGGAGGTCTTCAGGCCCATCTTCCACACGCGCGGGTTCGGGTTGTCCTCGAATTGCGGAATGCCCTTCGACTGAACGGCAGCAGCAATAACGTTTTCTGCCTGAACACAGAAACGGTTGAAAACCCCAGGCTTCACCGGATAGTTCATCGTGCCAACTTCTTCATCAAACTCAGGACGGATGCCTTCTATGAACTCCTCGTAGCCAAACGACTGATGGAATGTAGTGAAACCAATGCGTTTGGCATCTTTAAGCGCCTTATAGCGTTTCGAGACAGCCTTGTAACCATCATCCGTCGCCATTTCGTCGAGCACCGCGCTAACCGGCCTGCCCTCGCAAATCGCTACTGCATAAGCTTTGGTCTGGTAGGTTTTGCCCGTACCCGGAGGTCCGTACAAGATGAGGTTCTTGGGTTGCATCGGAGTCTCCTTCTCCTCGAAAGCGGGAGTTTCTGCATCGAAATTGCCTTTGTCCGAATCGAGTTTTTCCTCCCAATAGCTGCAATAAAAAGTGATGTCCTGCACGAGCATGTGATGCTTAGGGTCAGCCGCGCGTTGCTCTTCGGAAAGTACCTCGTCACTCATCCGTAAAAGCTCTTTATCAGCGCGGATAACCGGAAGAATGGCCGAACACAAGCCTTCGTATGCAAGAAACTTATCGAAAGCGCCATATGGCACTTCGATGCCAAGGTAGGACATCAAGGCGCCAGCGGGCTTCGCGTGGTACATGTAATAGCGTTCTGGTTGTGCGAATGAAAGATACACGCTCATCGCCGCTGACTTCTGATGCGTTTGATCAAGATGGTCCTCGTGCTGCTCGTTATATCTAGCGAGCAATGCATCCATGCGCTCAGTAAACTCGACACATGCTTCATTCAGCGGCTTTATGGGATCCAGCAACACCCTAAAAGATTCCCGCACGGCCTCTTGATCGAATGCATGATTACAATGCTTGCAGCATATTATTTCGTTCGAAGGAGGAAGGCGGCATC
>CAMORQ010000326.1 GCA_946623915.1 uncultured Coriobacteriaceae bacterium
CAGGCGGCATCCCGCAAGACAGCCGATGGCACGGGGTCGTCCCGCTTGCGAGCAGCATCCCCTGCGCAGGCAGCACCCCGCTCTCAGGAAACGGCCTCCGTCCGAACCGCACCGCCGGCGCCCCCTGCGACCAACGACGCCGTGCGCGCCAGCATGAAGGCCAACAAATGCGCTAACACCAAGCCCGAGTTGCTCGTCCGGATGCGTCTGCGCAAAGCCGGACTGTCGGGATACCGGCTGCAATGGAAGGTTCCCGGGCGCCCCGACATTGCCTGGCCAGGCAAGAAGGTCGCCTTGTTCGTGAACGGGTGCTTCTGGCATCGGCACAAAGGCTGCAAGATGGCCAGCACGCCCAAAAGCAACGTCGAGTACTGGACGTTCAAGTTCGAACGAAATGTGGAGCGCGACAAGGCGAACCTGCGGGCGCTGCGCAAGCAAGGCTGGCGGGTGCACGTTATCTGGGAATGTCAGCTGAAGAAGGGCAAAATCGACCGGACGTTTTCGCGCCTTCTTCCCAAGCTGGCAGAAGAGCTGGGCAAGCCGCTTGCCGGGCGCCCAGAAGAGCGCTAGGGCACCAACCGGTGGGGCTGGCGCGAACCCGTAGCGCATCGGCACCGGACACGCGCGTGCCCAAAACCACATCAGCAGCGCTACAATAGCGTCTATGGAACCACTGCAAAGCAACATATTCGACTGCGCGCTCATCTTCGAAGGCGGCGGCATGCGCGCATCCTACACAGCCGCCATCGCTAACGCGCTGCTGTCCGAAGGCATTTACTTCGATCATGTCTACGGGGTGTCGGCGGGATCGAGCAACACCGCGAACTACCTTTCGCGCGACAAATGGCGCACATGGGCGTCGTTCACCATCCTCGCCGAGTATCCCGAGTTCGGCGGCCTACGGTCGTTTCTGCAGCACAAAGGAATGTTCAGCGCGCACTGGATTTACCAGGAAGCCGGGCTGCCCGACGGAGCCATCCCCTATCAGTTCGACGTGTTTTCCGCCAATCCCGCCAAACTTACCATCTGCGCCATCGAACGCGACACGGGCCGCACGCGCTACTGGACGCGCGAAAACATGCCCACGCTCGAAGATCTGATGCTGCGTGTGCGCGCATCATCCACCCTGCCCATAGCCATGCCTCCCGTGAAAGTTGACGGACAGGTGTGCTACGACGGCGGACTGGGCGAAGGCAACGGCCTGCTTATCCCCGCGGCGGCCAACGACGGGTTCGCGAAGTTCTTCATCGTGCGCACGCGCCCCAAGGAATACCGCAAACCCGAGCGCCCGGGCCGCGCCGTCCTGGACTTCTTCTGGCGTTACCCGCACATGCGCGAAGCCCTGCTGCGATGGGGCCCCGGCTACAATTCGATGTGCGATCTGGCCGAACAGCTGCAAGAAGAAGGCTACGCCTACGTGGTGTACGCTGAAGACCAGCTGTGCGAGAACTCCACCACCGACGTCGACCTGCTGAAGCTGAACTACGAACTAGGTAAGGCGCAGGCGCAACGCGACATGCCCAAATGGAAGGAATTCCTGGGAGTGCGCTGATGCCGCAAGCGCAACCCGGCCACTCCGCGCTGCAGGTAAGCCGCTAGCACGCCACAACCGGCTCGAGCAAGTCTTCCATTCGGCAGCCAAGAATCAAGGCGAGCTTTCGCACATTGCCCACTGCCGCTTTGTTGATGTCTTTCTTGCGTTCCTCGTATTGCTGAATCGTTCTCATGGAAAGCCCCGCTCTGGCCGCCAGCGAAGTCTGGGTTAAGCCAGCAGCCACACGCGCCCTACGCAATGCAGTCGGCTGCGAACGGAGCGTCAGCTCCCCAAGCAGGACATCCACAAACTCTTGCTCGCTTTTGTCCTGACACCACGAGTGCATCTCGCGTACGTCGGCATAGCTGACACGCTCGAAAATCTGCGCGTAGGACCACCCCTTCACCACCTGGAATAGGCCCTACATGTAGCCCACCCAATAGTCTGGCGAAGTCGGCATGCGCGCAGGATTCGGCACATCCGCCGGGAAACCGCAAGAATCAAGCGCCCACATCAGGAGCTCCGTGCCGGACTTGCCCGCCACGAAACCAGGATTCTGACATTCAAGCTGCTGCGCCAAGCCGGAAGCGATAAGCACCTGCACCGCAGTCCGCCCACGCATACCGCAGCAATTCACCGCCGCGTCGAAACACGTGCCCAGCTTCTGCCGCAGTTCTTCATCGTAGAGCCCGTCATTCAAACGGATGTAAGCATATTCGATCGACGCCATAGCCTACCCCTCCACCAGCTCGTGAATGCTTTTGAGTACTACAACAACGGATACCCCGAATTAGGCAAATACGCCGCTTTTTACGCACCAATAGACTAGATGAAAGGTGATAGAAAATGTTGACCATTACCACAGAAAAACAACTGTTCGAATTTTCAGAACTTGACGAGCAGGCACAATACAAGGCCGCTAATGATTTGCTAGATTCTGATCCGTGGGCGCTTGAGTCTATCGTGCAAGAATATATATCGTGGAATATGCACGACTTAGAGGGCATTTACTACAAAGGCGAAACTATTCATAATGCCCTAGACTACCAATACTGCTTATCTTTTTCGCAGGGCGACGGCTTTAATTTTTACGGTAACTTTCTCATAACCGATGTTTTCGACTTTATGGGCGAATTCGTACCGGAAAACGCCGCCGCCGCTTTTGAGGGCGAACGCGTGGAATTCCCCGAAAACAGACACTACACGTATAGCGGATGGGATAACTCATTAGGCTATCGCGACATCTTGCAAGAACGGCTATTGGAGCTTTACCCCGAATTTTACCCCCCGACTGT
>CAMORQ010000327.1 GCA_946623915.1 uncultured Coriobacteriaceae bacterium
TGGTCCATGAACTGGGACAACTGGCTGGAACCGAAGAATTCCTTGATGGCGGCCACGATCGGACGGATGTTGATCAGGCTCTGCGGGGTGATTTCGTCGGGCTCCTGCATGCTCATGCGCTCGCGAACCACGCGTTCCATACGGGATAGGCCGATGCGGAACTGGTTCTGAATGAGCTCGCCGACCGTGCGAATGCGGCGGTTGCCGAAGTGGTCGATGTCGTCGGTCGAGAAGCCTTCGACGCCGTCGTGCAGCGCGATGATGTAGCGCATGGACGCGATGATGTCTTCTTTGGTAAGCGTCGAGGAGCCAGCTTCCTGGTCCTCCACCTCGAACCCGAGCTTCTTGTTGATCTTGTAGCGGCCCACCTTGGCCAGGTTGTAGCGCTGCTGGTTGAAGAACAGGCCGTCGAGCAGCGTGCGCGCCGAATCGATCGTGGGCGGCTCGCCGGGACGGAAGCGCTTATACAGTTCGATAAGGCTTTCGTCGCGCGTGGTGGCAGGGTCGCGGTCGAGCGTGCGCAACACCATTTCGCTGTCGCCAAGCAGCTCGGTGATTTCATCGCGCGATTCGCCCAGACCCAACGCGCGCACGAGCAGGGTTGCCGGCTGTTTGCGCTTGCGGTCGATGCGCACGGACAGCACGTCGCGCTTGTCCGTTTCGAATTCCAGCCAAGCACCGCGGCTGGGAATGATCTTGGCGTTGTAGACGATGCGATCGCTGGTCTTGTCGCGCTCGCTACCGAAGTACACGCCTGGGCTGCGCACCAGCTGGCTGACCACGACGCGTTCGGTACCGTTGATAATAAAGGTACCGCGCGGGGTCATCAGTGGGAAGTCGCCCAGGAACACGTCCTGTTCCTTGATTTCGCCCGTCTCGAGGTTCGTGAAACGAACTTCGGCGAACAGGGGCGCCTGGTAGGACATGTCCTTTTCCTTGCATTCGTCGACCGAATGTTTCGGATCGCCGAATTCATGGCGTCCGATTTCGACGCGCATGTCCTTGGTGCTGGACTCGATGGGACAGATGTCCGCGAAAGCCTGCGCCAAACCTTCGTTCTTGAACCATTCGAAACTTTCGATCTGGATCGCGATAAGGTTCGGGACGTCCATGACGTCAGGAATTTTCGCGAAGCTGCGGCGGCTCCTATATTTGCTGGTAGAAGCCTGTTTTTTTGTCTTCGCCACGGGTCTTTTCCTCCTATCAGAAAAAGCTCAAACTGCGAAAAAGTCGCAAGGTGTTACATTACTCGCGCGCATGCACCAAGTCAAGAAAAATTTTCTTAAACCGTGGAGTTTTGCTGTTTAATTGCGCGCTGAACACCAGTGCGAACAGGGGTTTTGGAGTTGTGTTTTTGCACCGTCCGCAGCCCAAAACGGTGCCATTGCGGTTGACAGCATTGCAGCAGCTGCGCGCGGGTCGGCGGTGCTGCAGCAGCTAAGCGCTCAGCAGGCGGGTCTGGGCTGCGAGCGATCGCCGGGGACAGGCGGGGCTGGGCTGCACGCAGCAGACTGCCCGCAACGCCGCAGCAAGATGCGCGCGGGTCGGCATGCAGACTGCAGCAGGTAAGCGGGCCGGCAGAATACTTGCATTACAGCAGGCGTGCGCGCAGGTCGGCGGGATCTGCGGCGGAAAGGTACGCCGGCGCAATGTCGAACACAGTCTTGCAGCCCGTAGCGCCTTCGGCTGCCAAACGCGCAACAGCGCGTGCGTACGCCACGAGCACGCTGGAAGTGAACTCGGGGTTCGACCCCAACTTCAGCGAATACTCGATGGTCATGGGAGAACCCGTGGCGCTCGTGCCCGTGCGCAGGACGAAACCACCGTGAGGCAAACCGGCGTGGTCGCGGTCCAGCTCTTCTTGCGAAATGAAATGCACCGTCGTGTCGTAGTCGGCAAAGTAGTTGGGCATTTCCACGATTTCGCGCTCCACGGCTTCGGCGTCTGCGCCCTCTTCGAGCACCACGAAGCATTCGCGCGTGTGCTTTTCGCGCGTGGTAAGCTGGGGATTCTCGCCAGCGCGCACGGCGTCGAGCGCTGCTTCGACCGGGATGGTGTACTGCTTGGCATCGGCCACGCCCTCGATACGGCGAATGGCGTCCGAATGACCCTGCGAGATGCCCTTGCCCCAGAATGTGTAGTCCGCGCCTTCCGGTAGGATGCAGTTCGCGTACAGGCGGTTCAGGCTGAACAAACCCGGGTCCCACCCACAGCTGATAAGCGCAACGTGCCCGCCCTCTTGTGCAGCGGCGTCCACATTCGCGAAGTGCGACGGGATATTGGCGTGCGTGTCGAAGCTGTCGACCACGTTGTAAAGCTTGGCGAAATGCGGCGTCTGCTCGGGCAGATCGGTGGCGCTGCCGCCCGCGATGATGATGACATCAACCGGCTCGGTGCCGGCTTCCAGGTCGGAGGCGGACTTAACCGGCACCCCTTCGGTCTCTATCTGAACGGTAGCAGGATCGCGCCGTGTGTAGACGGCTGCGAGCTCCATGTCCGCGTTCTGGCGAATAGCCAGCTCAATGCCGCGTCCCAAGTTCCCGTATCCCAGAATGCCGATGCGTGTCATGTTTTGCCTCCACGTTCGAATGATGATGCTCTTATTGCTGAGACGATGATAACACCCTGCGCAATATCAGGAACGATTCGAAACACGGGGTTAACCTTGCGAGCGCAACAGACGTGTGTCGCCGTGGACGGCGCAAGGGCCCGCACGAGGCGGGCCCTTAGGTGATCGATCCGCCCTGCTCGGCGCATCACATTATCCAAATGTGACACCAACGACGCGTTGCTGTCACGGTCACGCTGTCACGTTAGCGTGCGT
>CAMORQ010000328.1 GCA_946623915.1 uncultured Coriobacteriaceae bacterium
CGATTTTAAGTTGTATGCCTGGTGCCTCATGAGCAACCATTTTCATCTGCTTGTTCACGCTGAACTTCCTGTGCTTTCCCAAACTATGAAACGGCTAGGAACGGTATATGCGCGATATTTCAATCAAAGACACGGACGTGTCGGGCATCTTTTTCAAGACCGCTTTAAGAGCGAGCCTGTCGAAGACGACGCCTATCTTTTGACGGTACTGCGCTATATACATCTTAACCCTGAAAGTTCTCACTTGTGCCGTGCAGATGCGTATCGTTGGAGTAGCTATCGTGAATACCTCGCAGATGACCAAAAGCTAAAAACTGCAAGCACGGAACGCATATTAGATATGATGGGCGGTAGAGAAGCGTTCGTAGAGTTTCATAGCCAAGGTGAAACGGATGCACCTAGACTTATTGAAGGCGGATCCGTGCGAATGCTTTCAGATGAAGCAGCCCGTCGAATGGCCGAAGAGGAAATTGGGGCTGGAAAAATTCGCAGCATCGCAAGTCTTTCGTTAGAAGAGCGCAACAGGGCTATTGCGCAACTTCTTGGGAAGGGTTTCTCGATTCGGCAGCTCGAGAGGATAACTGGCATTGGGCGAAGCATCATACAGCGAGTATATGCGCAGAGCAAGGTGTCAAATGTGTCAAACGACACCGTCCCCTGTCAAACGACACCGTCCCCAATGACACGGTAGTGGTCCATGACGACGCGTTGGTGTCACATTTTGATGGGGACTTGTTCTTTCACGACGTAGAGCATGCGGCGGGTGAAGTCGAACATGGTGGTTTCGGCGACGCAGTTTTGGATGTAGTCGCCACATGTTTGATAACCGTGGGCGTTCACGAAGCTCATGAGGGTAGATACGGCGTTTGCGATGGCGTCGCCGTCGGACATATAGCGCTGGTCGTACATGGTGGCGTAGTAGCCAGCGGGTAGGTGTTCTACGTGCGGAAATCCTACATCTGCTTCAGGCAGCACGATGGCGTTGTTGTATACGATGCGCCCACGGCGCAATTCGTCCATATCGAATGTCGCGCCCACATTGCTGAAATATTTGAACGGGATGTCGTGATCGTGAAAGTCGCGCCGTACCGTATCGAGCGCTTCTTGCCAGGCGTCGCCGGTGTCTTTTGCGCCGCGATAAGGGTTGATGCGGTAACGCACGCAGAGGCGCTCGGGCTGGTATTCGACGAAGCAGTGCCGCAGGGCTGGCGGGTTCAAAAACATCGACTGGTTGTCTATGCGCGCCTGCAACACGGCGCGGTTTTGCTCGAGCTCTTCGATGTTGCGCTTGACCTCGGCGAGGCGAGAATGCAGGATGTCAAGGTAATGTAGCGAATCCTTTTGGTCGATAATGTCCTTGATTTCGTCAAGCGACAGTCCCACATCGCGCATCTTGATTATCTCGTCGAGTTGCGCCGTGCGCTCCGCCGCGTAGTAGCGATACCCATTTTCCTTGTCGATGTGGTCAGGCAGCAGGATGCCTTTGTCCAAATAAACCTGCAGTGCCTTTTTGGTGACGCCTGCTCGCTTTGCGAATTCTCCCGACCGCAAAAGATTGTCTCGCATTTCGCTTCCTCTCCAAGGGGCACAAAGCTCCTTGCACCACTTCGCTTGGACTATCCAAATGTGACAGCAACGACGCGTAGCTGTCACATTTGGATAATGTCGAAAGTTGTTCGTAAATCCAGTACAAAGTGGAGCCTTAGGGTGCGGTTATTGCGGTAAAAAGTGTATCACTATTAAAGGAAGAAACTCGTCACCAAGGCTATAAATATAAGCGAAGTCAATTAAATCACCAGTTCAATAATATATTTAGAGATACCGAAAACTTTTTTCGTAAAACACTTGACCGTTCCCATAGGGTGCACCGTTAAATGAATTCGGGCTCGGTTTTGCTTCATCCGCAAAGGCCACGCGGAGTCGCAAAACACAGGAGCCGTATTCTGCACCAGACCAAAGGGGGATAGGTATGAAGATCGAAGGTGGGAAACGTTGGGTCGTCCTCGCGTTCTTGTCGTTGCTCTCCGGCACGATGGTGTACACGCCCTACATCCGTTTCAATTACTACGACCAGATGGCAATCGTGTTCACGCAGTACAAGCCCATCGTGGATGCGGCAACGGTGAACGAATTCATCGGCACCACCGGCAGCATTGTGGGTATAGTGTCGATGATCATGTACATCGTGGGCGGCATCCTGGCCGACAAGTTCCCGGAGCGCAACCTGGTCAGCCTGGGTGGCTTGCTTCTGGCTATCGGAACGCTGTGGTTCGCGCTTCTGCCCGACGCCACGCAGATCCTACTTGCGCACGGCCTGATGGCCCTGGGTGTCGGCACCATGTGGTCGGCGTACCTGAAGACCACGCGCAAACTGGGCAATGCGCACGAGCAAGGGCGCATGTTCTCGACATCGGAATTCATTCGCGGCATCATCGGCACGCTGCTCGGCTTCATGGGCGTCGGTCTGCTGAACCGCGCCATCCTGCCTGCGGGCGAAATCGATCCGACGCTCGTCGGTCAGCAGTTCAGCATGCTGCTTTACATCAATGCGGCGATCTTCCTGGTCCTCAGCATCATCTGCTTCGTCATGATTCCGAAAAACCTCGTTGGCAACGAAGAGTCCGACGACACAGAGCAGGTGCCGTTCTCGTTCAAGTTCGCCCTGGACGCCTTGAAGCTTCCCGCCGTGTGGCTGGGCGTGGTGGTGCTGTTCTGCGGTTATTCCGTAACCGCTGCAGCCAGCGGCTATCTGGGAACCTATACGGTGCAGGTGCTCGGCATCGACCCG
>CAMORQ010000329.1 GCA_946623915.1 uncultured Coriobacteriaceae bacterium
CGAAGGTGGCGTCGTTCACGATCCCGCTGGGTGCGACCATCAATATGGATGGCACGGCCATCATGCAGGGCGCAGCCGTTATCTTCATCGCGCAGGCGTTCGGTATCGACTTGAGCATGGCGGCGCTTGTGACCGTCGTGGTCACAGCGGTTTCGGCATCGATCGGCACGGCGGGCGTACCGGGCGTGGGTACGATCATGCTCGCGATGGTGTTCGATTCCGTCGGACTGCCGGCCGAGGGCGTGGCCATGATCATGGGCATCGACCGCCTGCTCGACATGGGACGCACCGCCATCAACGTGACGGGCGATGCTGTCGTGACCACGTGCATGGCGCACCTGAGCGGCATGCTCGATGTCGAGGTGTTCAACAACAGCGACTACACGGCCGTAAGCGAAGCCGACCTGCTTGACGCGGCCATCGGCGCCGAGGAGCCTGCCGGTTACGACGATTTCACCGCCCACGGCGACCCCACCGAAATTGGCGAAGGCGGAGATCCCGACAAGTTCGCCAGCATCGAAGAGCCCCTCGCGAAGTAGCGCCGGAGCGGTCTGGCGTTAGGTTCACTTGCGACGCGAAGGAGTCGGGCCCACGCCTCTTGAAATGCACATTGTAGTTTCAGAAATGGGTGCGCGTTGGGTATAATGAACTCTGCTTCGCCCGGTGCACGTAATTGGAGCGGCATGTACGGGCTCATTTCATGTGTGATGGACTCAAGGAGCATATTTGCTCGATTTTAGCCTGAATGCGGTTATCCCAGCCATTGTGGCCCAGCCAGCTTTGGGGGCCATCATCGTGCTTTCCATGGGAACTTTGTTCATGAACGGTGCCCACGACGCAGCCAACGCCATCGCCACTGCGGTCGCGACGCGCTCGATTCGCCCCCAGCGCGCTTTGATGATGGCTGCCCTGTGCAACTTTTTCGGCGTGTCGCTTGCCACCTTCATCTCCACGGCGGTCGCGAAGACCATGGTCACGATGGTGAATTTTTCCGGCGACAACCAAGCCGCCCTTATCGCTCTGTGCGCGGCGATGGTTGCCATCATCATCTGGGGAGGCGCTACGTGGTACTTCGGGATCCCGTCCAGTCAAAGTCATGCGCTCATCGCCGGAGTCACCGGGGCCGCCATCGCGCTGCAGGGTGGCATCGACGGCATCAATTTCAGCGAGTGGGTGAAGGTCATTTGGGGTTTGCTCGTGGCGGTCGCCCTCGGCTTCTTCTTGGGTTGGGGCCTCTCTAAGTTAACAGGGGTGCTGTTCCGTTCCTTCGACAAGCGTAAGTCCGAAAAAGTGTTCGCGCATTTGCTCAACGCCACAGCGGGCGTGTTGGCGTTTGAGCACGGCATGCAAGACGGTCAGAAATTCATGGGGGTATGCTTTTTGGCCATCGCGCTCGCTATGGGCGCGGACCAAAGCGTCGATCTGCAGTTCCCCCTATGGCTGATGATCATGTGTTCGCTGTGCATGCTTATCGGCACGGCAGTCGGCGGCACCAACATCATCAAAAACGTCGGTTTGAACATCGTGCGCATGGACAAATGGCAGGGTCTGACCGCATCGCTTTCGGCGGCCATCTGCATCGGCATTTCCAACATGACGGGTTTGCCCATATCCACGACGCACGCCAACACCACTGCCATCATGGGCGTGGGTACTGCGAAGGGCAGCAAGGCCGTGAACTGGGGCGCATCTACGAACATGGCGAAGGCGTGGATCTACACGTTCCCAGGGTGCGGGCTGATGGGCTACGTGTTCGCGAAGGTGTTCATCCTGCTGTTCTAGCCCGCTTGCACATCGTGCGGCCCGTCAAAACCCAAGTGCCGGTTGTGCTTCCATGCCAATCTGCCGCGCCCAGGCTGCCGAATTAACGCGCTACACTTTCGGCGGTATTTCGTTAACGCGGCGATGACAAATGGGCAAACGGCTGGAAAGGCCGTTCGTGCGCCCTATAATGAAATCCGCTTCGAGGACGTACAGGCTGGTTTTCCGTGATAGAACTAAAGGAACTGCGCAAATCGTACAAGACGGGTTCGTTCGAGCAGAAAGCGCTTGACGGCGTTTCGCTGTGCTTGCGCGATAACGAATTCGTGGCGGTCCTCGGGCCGTCTGGATCGGGCAAGACCACGTTGCTCAATGTGCTTGGCGGACTCGATCATGCCGATTCGGGCGACATCATCGTCAACGGCACGTCCACCAAGGACTACCGCAGCTCCGATTGGGACACCTACCGCAACCATCGCATCGGCTTCATTTTCCAGAGCTACAACCTTATTCCGCATCAGAGCGTTTTGGCCAATGTCGAATTGGCCCTCACGCTTGCCGGAACGGGGCATGCCGAGCGCAAGCAGCGCGCGACCGAAGCGCTCGAGCGCGTGGGTTTGGGCAAACACGTGAACAAGAAACCCAGCCAGCTTTCGGGTGGGCAGATGCAGCGCGTCGCCATCGCGCGCGCTTTGGTGAACAACCCCGACATCGTGCTTGCCGACGAGCCTACCGGCGCGCTCGACACCGAAACGGGCATAGCGGTGATGAACTTGCTGAAGGAAATCGCCGAAGACCGTTTGGTGGTCATGGTCACGCACAATCCCGAACTTGCGGAACAGTACGCGACGCGCATCGTCCGCCTTGCAGACGGCCAGATTGTCGCCGACAGCGATCCGTTCGTTCCCACGGCCGTTCCCGTGGATGGCGATGCGGCCCCCGCATCCGCGGCCCCCGCATCCGCGGCCACCGCACCCGCTGCCCCTGCACCCGCTGCCGCCACATCTGCGGCCCCCACATCTGCTG
>CAMORQ010000330.1 GCA_946623915.1 uncultured Coriobacteriaceae bacterium
TGCGAAACCCGTGTAGGATTCGGCGGCGCCAAGCACCGTCTGGACGGCACTCAGGCGAGCGCTTTCCCCCAGATGGACGCCTACGTTGTCTAGATGCTGCCACGTGGCATCGAGGGTTTGGATGCAGGAGAGGTCCACGGACGCTCCGTCGGCGGCGAAGACGCGCAACCTCGTGCCTGCGATCCCGCTTCCGGCAGCAGGCGAATCCGTATGCATGCGGATGCTTAAGCTCGCGTTGCGCTGCACCACCACATCCAGCGCCGCCACGGCGCAGGCGCCGTCCGAGGCGTTCACACGCACAACCAACGGCTCTTCGCAGGCGACGCCTTCGGGCACGACCACCGACAGGCGGCCAACCGCGTTGCCGTCCAGCCATTCGTCTGCGGCGACTCCCATGCCCGTTTCCCAGTGGTCCGCAGCTTCGGACGCAGCGCCCAGCGCGTCGTCGAAAGCGCCTTCGGACTGCTGCAACGCGTCCGGCACCGTGAACGCAACCGCACCTACCGGAGCCGCCGCAAGCTCGGGCAACTCCACTTCAGCTTCGTTTATCTTGAATCTATGCCACGTGATGGCGGGCATCCTATTTAGCGTTAATGTACTCATCACCCGATTGCCCCTTCCATCTCGAGCTTGATCAGGTTGTTCATTTCCACGGCGTATTCCAGGGGAAGCTCCTTGGAAATGGGTTCGGCGAAGCCGTTGACGATCATGGTCGATGCCTCCGCTTCGGATATGCCGCGGCTCATCAAGTAGAACATCATGTCGTCGCCGATGCGCCCAATGGACGCTTCATGACCGACGTTGACATGCTTTGCCCGCACGTCCATGGCGGGAATAGTGTCACTGCGGCTTTCATCGTCGAGCATAAGGCTCGTGCACGCCACGCTGACGTTGGAGTAGTCTGCCTTTTCCGTGACCAGCACCGAAGAGCGGAACGTCTGGGTGCCTCCCGATTTGGAGATGCCTTTCGTGTCCACATGGGCACTGGTGTAGGGGGCGTTCAGCACCACCTTGCAGCCGGTGTCCAGGTTCTGCCCCGCACCGGAAAACGTGATGCCCGTGAACTCGCAACTGGAATGCGCGCCGTCGAGGATCGACATCGGGTAGAGGTAGCCCACGTGGCTGCCGAAGCTGCCCGAAACCCATTCGACCACGCCGTCTTCTTCCACAATGGCGCGCTTGGTGTTCAGGTTGTACATGTTCTTCGACCAGTTCTCGATGGTCGAGTAGCGAAGCTTTGCGCCACGCTTCACGAACAGCTCCACTGCGCCGGCATGCAAGTTGGCCACGTTGTACTTCGGCGCGCTGCAGCCTTCGATAAAGTGCAGGTCGGCGCCTTCTTCGACGATGATAAGCGTGTGCTCGAACTGCCCGGCGCCCTTCGCGTTCAAGCGGAAGTAGCTTTGCAGGGGGAAATCCATCTTCACGCCCGCAGGCACGTAGACGAAGCTGCCGCCCGACCACACCGCACCATGCAACGCGGCGAACTTGTGGTCATCGGGAGTGATCAGCGTCATGAAGTAGTCGTGGATCATTTCCTCCCACTTGGGGTCTTCCATGGCTTCTTCGATGCCCGAGTAGATCACGCCCAGTTCGGAAACCGATTCTTGAATGTTGTGGTAGACCAGCTCGGAGTCGTACTGCGCGCCCACGCCGGCCAGGTAGGCGCGTTCGGCTTCGGGAATGCCCAAACGCTCGAACGTGTCCTTGATGTCTTCGGGCACGCTTTCCCAGTCGCTTTTCTGTTCCGTCGGGGGCTTCACGTACGTGACGATATGGTCCATGTCCAAGCCTTCGATGGAAGGACCCCAATCGGGAATGGGCAGCTCGTGGTAGATTTCCAGCGACTTCAGACGATGCTGCAGCATCCAGTCCGGCTCGTCCTTGCGCTCGGATATCTCCCGCACAATGTCGGGGGTCAAGCCCGCGTCCAGGCGCTCGCTGCCTTCTTCGGACTTGACGAAATCGTAGAGGGACCGATCGACGTCGGCCACCTGCGTGCGCTTGCGCTCTGCCATGGCTATTCGCCTTCCTTGGCGGCGTTGGCGGCATCGGCCGCTGCCAACGCATCTTCCATATCGGCAAGGGCGTCCTCCACATTGAACGCCGCAGGAGCCTGCGCGGATTCGGGTCCGGCCGCTTCGGCGTCTTCTTCCACATGACCGAACTGCTCGAAGCCTTCCTCGTCGATCTTGGCGATTAGGCTTGCGTCGCCTTCGGCCACCAGGCGCCCCTTCACCAGCACGTGTGTGCGGTCGACAGGCAGATGTTCCAGGATGCGCGTGTTATGCGTGATGATGAGAATGGTGCCGTCGCAATCTTCGCGGTAGGCGGCCATCGCCTTGGAAACCACGTTCAAGGCATCCACGTCCAAACCGGAGTCGGTTTCGTCGAGAATGGCTAGCTTGGGCTGCAAAAGCAACAGCTGCAGCATCTCGATTTTCTTCTTTTCGCCACCGGAGAAGCCCACGTTCAGCTCGCGGTCCAAATAGCGCTCGTCCATGTCCAGCTGCGCCATGATTTCGGCCACGCGCTTCTTGTACTTCTTGCCCTTCAGATTCAGGTTGTCGTGCTGGGCGACGATGGCGCGCAGAAAGCTGTTCAGCGGCACACCCGGCACTTCCACCGGCGCCTGGAAAGATATGAACAGGCCCGCACGGGAGCGCTTGTCCGGATCGAGCTCGGTGATGTCTTCCCCGTCCAGTTCGATGGTGCCGCCCGTAACCGTGAACGCCGGATTGCCCATGAGCACGTGCCCAAGGGCAGATTTG
>CAMORQ010000331.1 GCA_946623915.1 uncultured Coriobacteriaceae bacterium
GTCGGGGTGTTTGCGCAGCTTCTTCAGGAAACCCCAAAGGTACACGCTGCCAAGGCCCAGGTTGGTGGCGGCAAGCGCCATGCTCTGGATGGCGCAAGCCACGTTGCAATACTCTATGTTGTCGTCAGAGGGCCCGGTTGCCGACATGAATATGAGCGCCGTCGCGCCGTACGTGGGGTCGACGGGCGTGCCGTCTTTGCGGTGCAGCATGCACGCCTCGCGGATCTCGTGCAGCAGAGCCTCGTCGGTCACCACCGTCATGTGCGACATCGAGTAGTCGCCGCCCGCGATAGGCGCGGTGCGACCCGCCTCTACGATTTGCTCGAGCTGGGCACGCGCGACCGGTTCGCCCGTGTAGGCGCGCGTCGAGCGGCGCGCCGCGATGACGTCCATGAACTCCATGAATGCTCCTGTCCTGCAAATGAACGACCGTGATGCAAGCTTATTGTAAGCACTCGCCGCCACGCCATTGGGGACAAGTCAAGCGTCTCGCCTGTTTTCAGCAATCGTTTAACGTTCTGCCCCGAGACATGTGGCACGTCCCCTTTGACATGCTGTTGGGGACGCACCACATGTCTCGTTGCTTTTTGGCCATCGTTTATCATTGTTCTACGAGACATTTGGTTTGTCCCTAATGGTACGAGGGGGTCGAGGGACTTGAAGCAGATCGAGCGCAGGGATGCAGGGCTGCTTTACATCGCTGACAAGGACGCTTTGGAGCAACAGGCTTGCGCGCGAAGGCTAACACAGCGGCTGAACACGATGGATCGCTCCGACTTTGAAAGCATCCAGAAAGCGGCCGCCGAACTGCTCGGTGCCAGCGACTGCTGGGTGAACCCGCCGTTTTACTGCGACTACGGCTTCAACATTTCGGTTGGACGCAACTTCTACGCCAACTACAACTGCACGATCGTCGACGTTGCGCGCGTGAGCATAGGCAACGACTGTTTACTGGGGCCGGGCGTGTCGATTTACACCGCAGGGCACCCCGTGCACCCGGCGACGCGCAACACGCAGTTCGAGTACGGCCGTTCGGTGTCGATTGGCGATAACGTGTGGATCGGCGGCGCGAGCGTCATTTGTCCTGGTGTAACCATTGGCAGCAACTCCGTCATCGGCGCGGGTAGCGTGGTCACGCACGACGTGCCCCCCTGGGTGGTGGCCGCAGGCAACCCCTGCCGCGTGCTGCGTGAGATAACCGAGGCCGACCGCGAACGCGCCTTCCACGGCGAACCGATCGACTCCGAGACGCTCGCCGAAATGCGGCGAATATGGGACGGAGCCCAAGACCCCTCGCGCTTCCCCACGCAAAACGACGCCTGATTCCTGCTGCCTTGCCCCGACGGCCATCCGCGGACGATAGTGGCGGGCGGTTGTTTTGGCCGTAACCGCCGATTGTCATGAACAAGGCAACCGCACGATGAGGCCTTGTTGTACGCCCACCGGCACTGCCCGAAAACGGATTCGCCGTTTCACCGTCCCCAACCAGCATTGCACAGGGAATTGGCGGAAACGATAAGAGACACATTGTCGCAAACGCGCGAGTGCTGGTAGAATCACCCTGGAGAGCAAGCAAGCGTCGCGCCACATGGGTGCGACGAGCACAAGGGGGCATCATGCGTTACCGTTCGTTGGGCAAAACAGGCCTTAAGGTCTCGGAAATCGGCTTCGGCGCCGAATGGATAGGCAAGATGGAGGAAACCGACCTGCGCGCTATGGCGAAGGCCGCAGTTGAAGCAGGCGTGAACATCGTCGATTGCTGGATGAGCGACCCGTCGGTACGCAGCGCGCTTGGCAAGGCCATCGAGCCCGAACGCGACCGCTGGATCATACAGGGCCACATAGGCTCGACCTGGCAGGACGGCCAGTACGTGCGCACACGCGAAATGAGCAAAGTGGTCCCCGCGTTCGAGGACCTGCTCACGCGCCTGCGTACCGACCACGTTGAACTGGGCATGATCCACTACGTCGACGATTTGGCGGAGTTCGAGCAAATCATGGCAGGCGAATTCTTCGAATACGTTCAGAAATTGCTTGCCGAGGGAAAGATCGATCACATTGGGCTTTCGACGCACAACCCCGACGTGGCGCTCGCCGCTGTGAGCGATGGTCGCATCGAGATGATCATGTTCAGCGTGAACCCGGCGTTCGACCTCATGCCCGCGACAAGCGATATCAACGAGTACTTCGGCGACTACGCCGACGATGGGCTGGCCGGCATGGACCCCATTCGCGCGAAACTCTACGCAGCGTGCGAGCGTGCAGACATCGGCATTACCGTCATGAAGGGCTATGCCGGAGGACGCCTGCTCGACGCCGAGAAATCGCCCTTCGGCGTGGCGCTCACGCCCGCCCAATGCTTGCACTATTGCCTGACGCGGCCCGCTGTATGCAGTGTCCTGTGCGGCATCGAGAGCGTTGCGCAGCTGGAAGAGGCCCTTGCTTACGAAACCGCCGGTTCCGACGAGCTCGATTACGCGAGCGTGCTGGCCGGCGCTCCCAAGCATTCGTATTACGGGAAGTGCACCTACTGCGGGCACTGCGCCCCCTGCGCCGCGGGCATCAACATCGCACTCGTGAACAAGTTCGCCGACCTGGCTGAAATGCAGAGCGAGGTTCCAGCGTCGGTCCGCGAACATTACCGCGCGCTCGAGACGACTGCCGGGGCATGTATCGGCTGCCAAGACTGCGAGAGCCGCTGCCCCTTCGGCGTGCCCATCGCGCAGAAGATGGCCGCCACCGCCGAGCTC
>CAMORQ010000332.1 GCA_946623915.1 uncultured Coriobacteriaceae bacterium
CGACAACTTTGTCGGGTGGTGAAGCCCAGCGCGTCAAGCTCTCGAGCGAATTGCAACGCAAGCAGACCGGCAAAACGTTCTACATCCTCGATGAGCCGACTACGGGCCTCCATTTCGAAGATGTACGTCAGCTTCTCGGAGTGCTGCAACGGCTGGTCGACGCTGGAAACACCGTGCTTGTCATCGAGCACAACCTCGATGTGATCAAGAGTGCTGACTACATTATCGACCTGGGTCCCGAAGGCGGCGATAGGGGTGGACAAATCGTGTGCACGGGCACGCCCGAGGAAGTGGCAGCTTGTTATGAAAGCCACACAGGGCGATTCCTTGCGAATGTCCTCGCATAGCGCTCGCTTCGCACGCATCCAACAATAAACGGCGCCCTTCGGATAGGTGATCCGAAGGTCGCCTTCGTGCGTGAGCGCAATGGATGCTGCAGCGTTCTATACGATGCCCTGGGCTATCATCGCTTCAGCGACCTTCTTGAATCCAGCGATGTTGGCGCCTGCAACGAAGTTGCCTTCCATGCCGTATTCCTTGGCAGCTTCGTCTGCTGCATGGTAGATGTTGACCATGATTCCCTGCAGCTTTGCGTCAACCTCTTCGAACGTCCAAGACAGTCTTTCCGAATTCTGGCTCATTTCGAGGCCGGATGTGGCCACGCCGCCGGCGTTGGAGGCCTTGCCGGGGAAGAAGACTACGCCGTTTTCCTGCAGATATTCGGTTGCATCGAGCGTGGTGGGCATGTTCGCGCCCTCTCCGACGATCTTGCAGCCGTTTTCGACGAGTTGCTTGGCGTCGTCAATCAGCAATTCGTTTTGCGTGGCGCAGGGCAGTGCGATGTCGCACGGAATCTGCCAGACACCGCGTCCCTCGTGGTACTCGACGCCTTCGACGCGGTTCGCATATTCGGAAATACGCGCGCGCTCCACTTCCTTGATCTGCTTGACCATGTCGATGTCGATCCCGGCCGGGGCGTGAATCCAGCCCGTCGAATCCGAAAGCGTCACCACGGTTGCGCCGAGCTGCTGGGCTTTCTGCGCCGCGTACGTTGCGACGTTGCCAGAACCCGAAATGCACACGGTCTTGCCTTCGAAGCTGTCGTTGTTGCAGCGAAGGTGCTCTTCGACGAAATAGACCAAGCCGTAGCCGGTCGCTTCGGTGCGTGCAAGGGACCCGCCAAACGATAGGCCTTTACCGGTGAGGACGCCCGTCCACTCGTTGCGCAGGCGCTTGTATTGACCAAACATATAGGCAACCTCGCGAGCGCCCGTGCCGATATCGCCTGCGGGCACATCGGTATCGGCACCGATATGGCGCGAGAGCTCGGTCATGAAGCTCTGGCAGAAGCGCATCACTTCGGCATCGGACTTGCCTTTCGGGTCGAAGTCACAGCCGCCTTTGCCGCCGCCCATGGGCAGTGTGGTCAGGCTGTTCTTGAACACCTGCTCGAATCCCAGGAACTTCAAGATGGACAGGTTCACCGAAGGGTGCAGGCGCAGTCCGCCCTTGTACGGGCCAAGTGCGCTGTTGTACTGCACGCGGAACCCGCGGTTTACCTGAACGTTGCCTTCGTCGTCGGTCCAGGGGACACGGAATATGATGACGCGTTCGGGCTCGACGATCCTCTCGAGGATTTTCTGCTGTTCGAATTCGGGATGTGCGTCAATGACCGGCTTTAGGGAAGAAAGGACTTCGGTGACCGCCTGGATGAATTCAGGCTGGTCGGGATCCTTCGCCTTTACCTGTTCGATGACGCGTTCAATGTAGGACATGAAACCCTCCTTGCACTGTGTTTCCGCTGTGATTCAGCATTATACGTTCGCCTCATAAGGCAAGCCTGTGACGGAAACAATATCGAAACAGAACATACACCTGCCGCTATAATTCAGAAAATGGCAACACTCGACGACATAAAACGCCAACTTGCACGCGTCCCGACCGAACCTGGCGTGTACTTATGGAAGGATGCGGCTGGACAGGTTATATACGTTGGCAAGGCCAAGCAGCTACGCGCCCGTATGCGCCAGTACGTCAATTTCCAAGACGACAGGGCGAAGATACCCCTGCTAGTCGAACAGATCGATTCGTTCGAATACATCGTCACCTCCAGCGAGCACGAATCCCTGATACTCGAAAAGAACCTCATCAGCCAGTATTCGCCGTATTTCAACGCAGACTTCAAAGACGACAAGAGCTATCCGTTCATTGCCCTCACAAAAGGCGATGTGTTTCCTGCTATCAAGTTCACGCGTGAAAAGCACCGCAAGGAAACAAGCTATTTCGGTCCGTACACCGACAGCAGGGCGGCCCGAAAGCTGATTGAGCTGGCGCGAAAGATCGTACCGCTTTGCTCTGCGACATGTCAGGAGTGGCGTAAGATGCAGCGGGATTTCGCCAGCGGTAAGCCCTTCGAGCCCGCAGACGTCAAACCCTGTTTCGACTGCCATGTCGGAATCGGTCCAGGAGCTTGCTGCGGAAGGATAACGCCTGAAGAATATGCGTTGCACGTCGAGCGGGTCGAACGGTTCCTTAAAGGCGGCCAAGACGAATTCGCAGAAGAGCTCGAACAGGAGATGGCCCAGGCGGCAGACGAGCTCGACTTCGAGCGCGCCGCGCGCATCAAACAGCGGCTCGACTCCATTTCTGCCTTAGGGTTGAAACAAAACGTCGTCTCTTCCCGAAACCTCGACTGCGATGTCATCGGCATCTACCGCGAGGAAACGATCGCAGGCGTGCATG
>CAMORQ010000333.1 GCA_946623915.1 uncultured Coriobacteriaceae bacterium
GCCGGAGACGGCAACAGCGACCTCACAATAATCCCCCCTCAAGAATAATGCTGCGCTCATGATAGCGCACGTTCGGCGCAAGGCAAGAAAAAACCCGGATACGCAAACGCCTACCCGGGTTGCATAAGCTCGGCAATAAGCCTACTCTGCCGAAGGCTTCTTCACGGCCACTTTCTTGGTTTTCTTGACAGCCGGCCGCTCTTCGACGACCTCTTCTTCGACGACTTTTTCTTCGACGACGTCCTCGAGGGCCAAAACTTCGCCCTCTTCGTCTACAGTTTCTTCATCGATGGCTTCTTCGGCCTGCTTGTCGGCGCCTTCGCCCATACCCTCGCGCAGGTTCTTCACCGTTTTGCCCAAAGCGCTGCCAAGCTTCGGCAGGTTCTTGGGACCGAAAATGAGCAGAGCCACGATCAAGATGATCACAAGCTCGGGAACTCCCATGCCTAAAATCTTCATGCGCGTCCTCCTTGGCTGAAGTATTTGGCGAATCGTCTTGTGCCATTATACGCCAAATTAACGCCAAACCCTGCATTTCGCGTGGAGGGGTGCACGCGCATGCGACAAAACCTGAGCGCATGCGCACCGTAGGTGACAAGCGGGCCTATGCGATGTTGACGTTTACGCTACCAATGCACAATGACGGCATTGCCCGCAAAAAGCAGCCCGAAGAGCTGTTCGGCCTTGTCATAGGGCAAGTTGACGCATCCGTGAGATCCGTAGCCGTCGGTGTAGAGCGACCCGCCGAAACCGGGTTGCCATGTGGCATCGTGGAACCCACACCCAGAATAGGTAAACTGCATCCAGTACTGAACCCGCGTGATGTACTCGGGGGTGCCACTCGCCGTCATCTCGCCACGAAGCTCGGAGGGGCTTTCCGTGTAGAGCACCGACCAGATGCCCACCGGCGTGTCGTGTTTGCCGTCGGGTATACCCGTTACGCAATCGGATTCCCAAACCAGTTCACCGTTGGCGTTGTAGAACCGTGCATGCTGCTCGCTCAGGGACACGTCGGCGTAGGCGCCCCAATCGGGCACACCGTAGCCGTTCCACGTAGCACCTTCGGTGAACGTGGGCACCTGAATCTTGCCCTGCATGCCGCTTTTCACACCTTCGCGCACCTGGTTGATGAGAGACTCATTGTCGATTTCCCAACCGTACGTACCGCCGGCTACCGTAAACACCGCGCCATCGGGGCGCGTATACGTACGCTCGGTGCCCACCGTGTTCAACGACTGGGCAAGCTCCGCGGTCCACGCTGCCATAGCCTCTTCGTTGAAGATGACCTGGTATTCGTCGTTGATGCTTACCCATTGCGCCACCTCGTTCGAATCAATGGTGGTCGCGTAGATTTCCGTGGTGCCGAGGACCAGGTCGATCTTAGTTTGGCAGAACGTGTTTGCCTCGTTCACGGCGTTTACCAAACGCTCGTCGGTCTGAAGGATTTCAGGCTGAATGTAGGCTTCCTCGGGAATGGCGACTTCCGTCTGCATGGTGGAAAGGGCACGCGCCGCCGCGTCGATTACCACATCGGCACGCAATTTGGTGCCTGGCTGCTCGGGCTGCACGCTGTACACCCGAGTGGCTTCATCGTATTTGATGTAGGCGTTCTGGGGGTCGCTAGCGGTTTCGTTGTATGCGTCGACCTGCTGCTGCAGGGCAGACTGAAGCCCGCCGACGTTGAAGCTTTCGATGACCAAGTCGGAATAATCGCGGCTCTTCGTCAATTCGAAAGGCCAATCGAGCGCACTCGTGCTGTTCAGCGCCTTGGCCGCTAAAGCCTGGCCGTCGATACCCGCCGAGTTGTCCTTGGCCGAAGCGGTGAACACCGCCTGGTCGCCTCGGACCGTGACCGTGTAACCGCTGCCGATCGATTCGGTGATCTGGGCCACCTCTTCATCGGTCTTGTAGGAAATGTCCATCCCCGCCATGGTGGTGTTGGGATAGAAATGGTTACTGAAGTACCACCAACCGGCCGCGTATGCGGCGCCCACCATCACGAGCAGCGCCGTAAGGACGATAGCGACGACACGAACGGGGTTTCCGCGTTTCTTGGTTTGCACCGGCATCCATCCGGCGTTCTGCCCAGTCCAAGGAACCTGGCCGTTCACCGGTGCAGACATGGGGGCAACCACGGGGCCAGCTGGCGGTTCGACGTCAAGCGAATCGAGGGCGGCCTGCGCCGCACGCGCGTCTTCTTCGGCCGCTTCGACGCCTTCGAGCACCTCCGTCGCTTGCGCGGATGTTTCTTCTGCTGTTTGAGCAGCGGTTTCTTCGTCTATCTTGGCGGGCGTCTCCTCTGCCACCTTGGCGGCCTGCTGAGCCACTGCTTCTGCGGTATGTTTACCACGGCTTGCCATCTACGTTTTTTCGCTTTCGTCTGCATCGATTCTCGCGGTTTAAGATAAAAAAACACAAGCGCCATTGTAGCAATTATCGCGGCTAGCAATTGTTGAAAAATGACTTTTCTACGAACGGACAAGACTTGTCCATTTAGTTGCTGGTTTCGGGATGCGTTTCGGCTATAATGTGCTCCGCGCCCGGGTGGCGGAATGGCAGACGCGGAGGTCTCAAAAACCTTTGAGGAAACTCGTGTGGGTTCGACTCCCACCCCGGGCACCAACAAAACTCTGGGAGACGACCTGACGCTGCAAAGCGCCGAGGACCCCCATCTTGCCAATCCAGCGCTCGTTACGTAGCGAAGTACGCTGCCTCGCGCTG
>CAMORQ010000334.1 GCA_946623915.1 uncultured Coriobacteriaceae bacterium
GTGCGCAAGGTTGCGGGCGTAGTCGGGAACATCGTGGCCGTACACGTTCAAGGCGTCGGGGCTTCCCACCAACCAGGCAATGGGTTTGTCGGCCCGGCGCCGCTTCGCGTCGAAGATGGCTTCGGGACCCGAGGCAAACGCAACGGCGACTCCAACACCCCATACCGTATCGGTTGGAAACGCGACCATGCCGCCCCTACGCAACACGGATACGGCTTCTTTCATGTTGCCCGCACCCGCTGTCGATGATGCTGTCGATGTCGTTGCAATCGAGACCATAAGACGCGCCTACCGATCTTCGCAACGCCCGGAGCGCCGCAATGCCGATGGGACTGTTGTGGCCGATGGGATGCCGGAACCCACCTCGCCACGTCCGTCGGACACTTCGGATGAACCGATGCCGTGGGCCTCGCTTTGAGCCTCGGGCACAGCGGCGCTGCTGACCTTGGGCAGACAGGCGCCAGATCCATCCCGAGTCGAACCTTGCTCTGGGCCGCTTTCGCCCGCAAGGAAATCCTGCACCATGTGCGTGGCCACTCGCAGGCCGTCGCAGGCCGCAGACATGATCCCTCCCGCATAGCCCGCACCTTCCCCCGCCGGGTAGATGCCGCAACCGACAGCTCCATCGAAACCGTCCAACCATGTCTGGCACCTATCGTTGCGCACAATGCGCACCGGCGACGTGGTGCGGGTCTCCGGCGCAATCAGGACGGCGTCGGGAGCGGCGAAGCCCTTCAGCATATGATCGAATCGCGGCAGGGCGTCTGCGAGCGCATCGCAGACGAACGCAGGCAGGATGGTCCGCATGTCACAGGGCGCCACGCCGCGTTTGCAACTTGTGTTCGGAGCGCTCCCCGCGCCTAGCGAGCCACCCTCGGACGGCGGTTCGCCCGCCGTACCCGCGAAAAACGACCCGACCGTCTGCGCGGGAAGCGTGTAAGGCCCGCCGCCTGCATCGATTGCAGCCTGGAATGCGCGGCGTTCTATGTCGCGCTGGAAATGCGCGCCGGCAAGAGGGTCGCGCTGCCCGCCGAAATCACTGGGGACCACATTCACCAACACGGCGGCATTGGCGAAGCGGCCGTCACGGGCGAACGGACTGGCTCCATTGGTGGCGACACCGCCCTCTTCGCTTGCGGCGCACATCACTTCCCCACCTGGGCACATGCAAAACGTGTACACGCTTCTGCCCGCGCAGCCATGCACGGCCAGTTTGTAATCTGCGGCCTCAAGCGCGGGATGGTCGGCCGCAGCGCCCCATTGAGCGCGGTCGATGTCCGACTGGCGATGCTCGATGCGCACGCCTATCGAAAACGGTTTCTGCTCGAGGCGAACACCGTGTTCCTGCAACAGGGCAAACGTGTCACGGGCCGAATGGCCGCACGCAAGGACGAGCCGCGTACACGGCACGACACGCTTCGGTCGAGCTTCCCCGTCTTGCGTCGCGTGCACGAGCTCGGAAAACTCGATTTCGCACAGATGGCCCTCGTCGAACCTGAGGCCAGTCAGTTGCGTGTTGAACAGGACCTCCCCACCGCGCTCGATTATCTCGTCGCGCATGGCGGCCACCACGACCGGAAGAAGGTCGCTGCCGATGTGCGGCTTGCCCTGCCATAGGATTTCTTCGGGAGCTCCAGCGTCCACGAACCAATGCAGGACATGCGTCGCAAAGGGACTTTTGATGTTAGTGGTCAGCTTGCCGTCGGAAAACGTGCCCGCACCACCTTCGCCGAACTGCACGTTGGAATGCTCATCGAGCACGCCCGACTCGTTAAGCGCGCGCACGTCTTCGGCGCGCTTATCCACCCGTGCGCCACGCTCAAGCACCAAGGGGCGTAAACCCGCGCGTGCCAGGTACAACGCGGCGAACAGTCCGGCGGGACCGGTCCCCACCACCACTGGACGCGCAGCGGCGGACGCGTCGGGGGGCGCGTCGGCGGACGGCGCATCGGCAGGCAGCGCTTCCCCGCACTGAGGAACCGCCAGCGGCGCATAGGGCACATATTCCGAAGCCCCACGCTCGACCAGGCGCCTCTCCTCGGCCGGGTCGGACAATTCCACCGCGACGCTGACGACGAAGTGAACGTTTGATTTGCGCCGTGCATCGACGCTGCGGCGGATGACGCGCGCGAACGCGATTGCATCTGAATCGATTCCCAGACGCTCCGCCGCCGCTTCAACAACGACCCCGTCGTGCAAATCCACGCCGCCGCGGCAAGATGCCTGATCGTCGAGGGGAATCGGTATGCCCGTCAGCTTCAGCATGCGCCCGCCGCCGCTTCGCCTGCAATCAGGCCGCTCGCCCATGCCCAATGGAGGTTGTACCCCCCACAAGGTCCGTCCACGTCGAGAGCTTCCCCGCATGCGAACAGCCCCGGCACCGCATGCGACTCCATCGTGGCGGCATCGAAGGCTTCCACGGGAAAACCTCCGCGATGAACTTGGCAGTTGTCCGCAGGCCCCATTCCATCCACTGTCAACGGAAAGCGAGTTAAGGCGCCTCCGAGCAGGGACAGCGCGTTGTCGGTAACCGGCGCAGCCGGGTCGAGTCCCGCTTCCTTCAAAACCACATCCGCCACGCGCGGAAGCAGCATGCCGACAAGGAACCGCTCGCACGTCAGCGGATCGCACAAGGCCTGCAGCTGTTCACGACGCGCCTCTAGAAGCGACCGTGCCTGGTCGGGATAATCGTTTTGCAGAAAATCGATGCGCAGCGCGTC
>CAMORQ010000335.1 GCA_946623915.1 uncultured Coriobacteriaceae bacterium
GAAAAGCGGTCGCGTGTCTCCGTTCTTCATGAACGCCGGGGCCTACACCACCGGCGAGCAGCTGCGCAAGCTGGGCTTGTACTACGCCCAGGCCGTGAACGACGCTTTCGGGCTCGACTTCGACGTCGTCTTCGGTCCCGCCTACAAGGGGATTCCGCTTTCGGTGGTTACCGCGATGGGGATCGACGAACTGTACGGCAAGCAAGTGCGGTACTGCTCGAACCGCAAAGAGGCGAAAGACCATGGCGAAGGGGGCAACCTGCTTGGAGCCGATTTGGCAGACGGAACACGGGTGGTTATGGTCGAAGATGTCACGACGTCGGGCAAATCGATCGACGAAACGTACCCGCTGCTGAAAGCCGCCGCGGACGTCGAAGTAGTGGGCCTTATGGTTTCGCTCAACCGCCAGGAGGTCGGCCCGTCTGGGGTGAAGGCGGCCATCGACGAAGTGTCGGACAAATACGGGTTCCCTACAGCGGCTATCGTGTGCATGGACGATGTGGTGAACCATCTCTACGGCCGCGAGATATCGGGCCGCACGGTCATCGACGACGCCATGCGCGAGAGCATCGCGCAGTACTACGAGACTTACGGCGCCAAGGCGTAGCCTTCATGAAGCCGCTCGTTGTAAGAGGTTTGGAAATCGGGTCCGGCGTGCCGAAGACGGTGGTGCCCGTGATGCCGCGCGTGCAAGCTGACATCGCGGGTCTTGCGGCGTCTGCCTGCGCGAACGGCGCCGATATGCTCGAATGGCGGGCGGACTACCTGGATTCGTCTAAGCCGGACACTTTCGCAGCCTGCGCCCGCGACCTGCGCCAGGCGGCGGGTCGAACACCTGTCATGTTCACGATGCGCAGCTTATCGCAAGGCGGCGAATGCGCGCTGGCCAGCGACATTGTGGTCTCGGTCGTCGACGCCGTCGTCTCGACAGGTGAAGTCGACCTTATAGATGTCGAACTCGACCACCCGCGCGCGAACGAAATGGTCTCGCTCGCACACGCATCTGGTGTTCACGCCGTGGTCTCGTCGCACGATTTCGAGACGACCCCCGACGACGAGGCGCTCTACCGCCTGTTCCAGAGGGAGGTGGACGCGGGTGCCGATATCGCAAAAGTCGCGGTTATGGCCAACGCCAACGGCGACGAGCTGCGGCTGATGTCTGCGGCGCATCGGTTTTCGACCGACCATGCCGATGCAGTGCTTGTCGCGATCGCCATGGGCGAAATCGGCACCGTTACGCGCATCGCAGGCGAATTCTTCGGCAGCGCCCTTACGTTCTGCAGCGCAGGGGAAGCTTCCGCTCCCGGACAGCTTGACGTTGCCACGACACGACGCGTCGTTGCCCAATTGCACGAACAGGGCTATAATTCCTCGTCAATCGAATAAGGCGATGATGCCGAGAAGTAGCAGGACGTCCCTCGTGACCGGTTGATCCAGCGAGCGACGTTGTGCGAAAGCTGGTGGAGCCTGCAGCTGAACGCATGAGAAACGCGCGAACGATCTTCGCAGCGGGGTTTTGCAAGTACGCGGTGCACGTGTCGGGCGCTTATCGCCTGATTCCATCCGTCATAGCGCCCGTTGCGTTTCGCAGCGGGTTTTTCGCTACAGAGGACGGAATGGAGACCATGCAACAGGACAAACCGGCGACCAGCCACATTTCAGGTGCCCGCGCCGTTATTGCCAGCCTGGAAGCTGAAGGGGTCGAATTCGTGTTCGGATATCCGGGCGCCCAGGCGATCGGACTGTTCGACGCGCTGTACGACTCCAGCATCCGGTTCGTGCTGTCGCGGCACGAACAGGGCGCCGTGCACGAAGCCGATGGATATGCGCGCGCTACAGGCAGGGCGGGCGTGGTGCTGGTGACAAGCGGCCCGGGAGCCGCCAACACCGTATGCGGCATCGCGACCGCCTACATGGACAGCGTTCCGTTAGTGGTCGTGACCGCGCAAGTGCCCACGACGGCCATCGGCACCGATTCGTTTCAGGAGTCCGACATCTTCGGCATCACGCTTCCCGTGGTGAAACACAGCTACCTCATGCGCGACGCATCCGAGCTGCCCCTTACCATCAAAAAGGCCTTCCATGTGGCCACTACGGGCCGTCCCGGGCCCGTGCTCATCGACGTTCCGAGCGACGTGCTGGCGGCAAACGTGGATTTCTCCTACCCCGAACAGGTGAACATGCCTTCGTACAAGCCGACCGTGAAAGGCAACCAGAAACAGGTGCGGCAAGCGGTGGCGACGCTTCTTGATGCGAAGCAGCCCGTCATTTTGGCAGGAGGGGGAGTGGCAAGCGCCGACGCTTCGCAGGAGCTTGCCGACTTGGCGCATCTGCTGGGGGCTCCGGTTGCCTGCACGATCATGGGAAAAGGCGCGTTTCCCACGTCCGACCCGCTCAATCTGGGTGCCTTGGGTATGTACGGTAGCAAGTTTGCGGGTTTGGCCTTGCGCGAAGCGGATGTCCTCGTCGCCGTGGGAACGAGGTTCAGCGACCGGGTCACGGGGCGCCCCGAGCACTTCGCCGAGCGCGCGAAGCTTGTTCATATCGATATCGATCCCGCCGAGATCGGCAAGATACTGCCTGTTGACGTACCCATCGTGGGCGACGCTAAACGGGTGCTGGCGGACATAGCGGAAGGACTTCGTGTACAGGGCGCTTCGCCCGCGACGGGGGAGTGGTTGGACCAGATCGCGCAGTGGCGCG
>CAMORQ010000336.1 GCA_946623915.1 uncultured Coriobacteriaceae bacterium
AGGTTCACGGCCTGCTGGGGAAAACGCAAGGCGCCGACGAACTAGCCGCCCTGCACACAACCTGACAATCGCGTCGTCCGCACCCCCGGTTCGGCGCCTTTGTCAGGTTCGGATGAAGACAATCCTGACAAATGACTACGACGCCTTTGCCAGGTTCCGTTCGCTGATACAATCACGGGTGGCACGAAATCGCCGTGATCGAAAGGAACGCAAACATGATTCACTTTGTAGGAGCGGGTCCTGGCGGAGCCGATCTGATTACTGTACGTGGCGCGAACCTGCTTGCTGAAGCCGACATCGTCATTTATGCGGGGTCGCTGGTGAACCCGGCGCTGCTCGAATACTGCAAGGAAGGCTGCGAGATCCACAACTCCGCATCCATGACGCTCGAGGAAGTTATCGAGGTCATGAAGACCGGCGAAGCGGACGGTAAGATGTGCGTACGCCTACATACAGGCGACCCGTCGCTGTACGGCGCCCATCGCGAGCAAATGGACGAACTGGACAAGCTGGGCATCTCCTACGACATCGTGCCTGGCGTCTCTTCGTTCTCCGGTGCTGCGGCAGCGGTCTGCGGCGAGTACACCCTGCCCCAGATTTCGCAATCGCTGATCATCACGCGCATGGAGGGCCGCACCGCCGTGCCCGAAGGCGAAAAGCTTTCCGCCATGGCGTCGCACGGTTGCTCGATGGTGCTTTTCCTTTCCACAAGCCTGCTTGAAGCAGCACAGGAAGAGCTTATCGCCGGCGGCTATTCCCCCGACACGCCAGCTGCCATCGTGTACAAAGCCACTTGGCCAGATGAAGCCGTCTATCACTGCACGGTAGGCACGCTTGCCCAGACGGCCAAGGACAACAACGTCACGAAGACCGCGCTCATGCTGATCGGCGACTTCCTGGCAGGGCCTATCGAGCGCTCGAAGCTCTACGACCCCACCTTCACCCACGAGTTCAGGACCGCGACCGAATAGATCGCAAACAGAGGGCAGGTCGTCGCTTGCTTTTTGAACAGGGGCGGGGTGCAAGGTGAACATCGAAGCCATAGGATTTACCGAGCGCGGGTGCGCACGTGCCTGCGAACTACGCGACGCGCTCGTCGCTAACGGACATGCGGTTAACGTGTCGGGACCCGAGCGTTTTGCCAGCAACATGGGCATTGCGGCATACGAGGCGTTCGACGTTTGGACGCGCGACGCCTTCGCAACCGCCGACGCCTTGCTGTTCGTGTCCGCAACCGGCATCGCCGTGCGCGCCATATCTCCTTACGTGCGCGACAAGTTCACCGATCCCGCCGTTGTCAGCATCGACGAAGCTGGAAGCTTCGTTGTGCCCTTGCTATCCGGGCACGTGGGCGGCGCCAACGATCTGGCGCGCGAAGTTGCTGCAGCGTGCGGAGCACAGGCCGTCATCTCCACTGCCACCGATGTGAACGGTGCCTTCGCAATAGACGAGTGGGCGCGCAAGAACAACCTGGCCATCCTGGACCGGGTTGTAGCAAAGGAAATCTCCGCTGCTGTGCTCGCCGGCCAGTCCGTGGGTTTCGCAAGCGATTTCCCCTGGGAGGGCTCCCTCCCCGACAACTTCGTCCACGCAAAATGTGACACCAACGCGTCGTTGCTGTCACATTTGGATAATAGCCCCATCGACGAAGCACCTGGCCATAATGCACTTCCGATTCCAGATCTTGGCGCAAGCATTTCACTCGACCCTGATAATCGCCCATTCGATCGTACGCTCCGTTTAGTTCCACGCGCGGTAACTGTAGGTGTTGGATGCAAGCGCGACACCCCAGCTCAGCGAATTCGGGCACTTCTGGATGAGTCCTTATCAGAAGCACGTGTTGCACGCGAGGCCGTGGTGGCGCTCGCCAGCATCGATGTGAAATCCGACGAGGCCGGGCTGCTAGAAGTTGCCAATGCCCACGGCTGGAAAACGCTTTTCTACTCTGCCGAAGAGTTAGCCGCTGTACCCGGCGAATTCACCGCATCGGCATTCGTTGCGAAAACGGTTGGCGTGGACAACGTCTGCGAGCGGGCTGCCTGTGCAAACGGCAACACACTGCTTCAGGGCCGCCGGAGCAAAGATGGCGTGACCATCGCGCTCGGATTGAGCGAAGTGGCGCTGAATTTCTGATCTGATTAGCGCAAAGTCAAAGTCGAATGTTCCAAAAAGTTGGCGAAAGCATCGCGCCTGTGCAGCCTGCGCTGCCCATTCATTTGGACATGTCCCTCATGTCCGCACTATTGCATAGGATGAAAACAAGAATCGGGGAAGTCTGAGCGATTTGGGACGGAAAGCCATCCCCATCTTTCGGCGGATTGCCGCACAGCCAATCCAGAATGCGACAATCCGCCGGTACGTATTCCGCGCGTGAAGCGCTATTGGTTTGTAGCCGCCGGTGCGAACAGCGTGGTGTAGACCGTCGGCGACATGAGGACACGCCCTGTGCCGCGGTACACGTTGACAAGCCCTTCTCCCGATGCCGCAGAGCCAATAAGGGTTTTACTGGACCTCTCAACCGTAAAGTTGAGCGAACTGCTCCACGCAAGCGCCATGTTGCCGTCGATCTTTAAGACATCGTCGTTCAAATCGACTTGGATAAGTTCTTCTACCGGGCAGGGGGATTCGAGACAGGCGATGCCCGATCCGGTTAAAGCCAGGTTGAACAACCCTTCTCCGCCTGCCACTGCC
>CAMORQ010000337.1 GCA_946623915.1 uncultured Coriobacteriaceae bacterium
CTTCTACAGCGTGGCCCCCGCCGTGAAAGCCGAAAAGACCATCGATAACGGCGTGTACACCATCAATGTGGCTTCGGCCAAAAGCAAGGTGCTCGACGTTGCGGCTGGCTCTGCCAACAACGGGGCGAACGTGCAGATCTACCAGGGCAACCAATCGACCGCGCAACGCTGGCGGGTGGTGTGCGGCAAAGACGGTTTCTACACCATCACGAGCATTCAGTCCGGTCTGGCGCTCGACGTCGCGGCCGCGTTGAAGGTTCCCGGCACCAACGTGCAGCAGTACCGCTCCAACGGCACCGACGCCCAGAAGTGGGCTATCAGCAAGAATGCCGATGGGAGCTACACGCTGGTCAGCAAGTGCAACGGCCTTGCGTTGTCGGTCGCCGGGGGCGGCACGGGCAACGGCACCAACGTGCAGATGGCGCGCAAGGGCGATTCGAGCGCGGTCAAGTTCGCCTTCGAGCGTGTGCCGATTCTGGCCAATGGCGTGTACATGATCTATTCCAAGCTGGCGCAGACTTCCCAGGCCGTCGATGTCATCGATGCGTCTCCTTCCGAAAACGCCGCGACCCAGGTGTTCACGGTTAACGGATGCCCTGCTCAGCGTTTCGTGATAACCGGGTTGGGCGACGACGTCTATTCCATCCATGCGGTGACGTCGGGCAAGTACCTTGCCGATGCCGGCGGCAGAGTGGTGCAGAAAGCCAAGGCCGGCGGTGTGTTGGCGGATACCCAGAAATGGAAGATTTCGGCGCAGGGCGCTGGCATCGTGGCCACCAACGTGGGAACGGGGAAGGTCATGGCGCTTGCGGGCGGCAAGGCTTCGCCCCACACGCGCCTGGTCACGCGGACGGAAGCGGGCAATTCGGCTGAGCGGTTCCGTATGGTTCGCTACGACAATCTGCTGCAACGCGGACTCTACTCGCTGCAGAACCTGTCGGGTCCGACCGTGCTCGATGTTGCGGGAGGGTCGTGGGGCAACGGCGCCAACGCGCAGCTGTACAAAGCGAACGGCTCCAACGCGCAGAAGTTCGCGATCGTGCCTCTCGGCGGCAACACCTACCGTATCATCGCAGCCATCGCGGGCACGTCGCTCAACGCCACCGGCGGTGCCAGGGGGTCAAGCAACGTGAATTTCGCATCACCTTCGAACAGTGCTGCCCAGATTTGGACAGTCAAGCTGACCGACGGGGGCCTGGTGTTCATCAACAAGGGCACGGGCAAGGTGCTGGGCACCGCAGGTGGGGCGGCAAGCGGCGCGAATGTCGTGAACGCTCCGGACGGCCAGATTGCGGCTGCAGGATGGCGCGCGTACACGACGACCGTGAACATGTCCGAGCTGACCACCATTCACAAACTGGTCAAGCAGGCTCCGACGACCAAGAACCCGAAGTTCGATGCGAACGGACGCAACTTCAACATCAGCAAGTCGGCGTACAACCAACTCGTGCGGGCGTTGTCCAAGGCGTGGAACCGCGGGGAAGCGGTCGGTTTCCTGATGACCGACCTTTCCACGGGCATGACGCTTGCCTCCAACGCCGACAGGGTCATCTACGGCGCATCCACGCTGAAGGCGATCTACGTCACCTACATCTTCCAGGAGCTGTTGGAAAAGAACAAGGTGAAGTATTCCAGCATCAGAGGCCAGCTCGACCAGACCATCATCCATTCGAACAACTCTACCTACATTGGTCTGCGCAACCGGTTCGGCAACAGCGGGTTCAGCAAGTGGCTGGGTACCATTGGGCTCGGCAGCGGCTCGAGCAACTACTACCCGTACAACTCGGCGCGCAAGCTACAACGCATGTGGACGAAGCTCTTGGCGTACGAACAGTCGGGAGGAAAGTACGTTGGCCAGTGGCGCCGCACCTTCAACCACTCGGACTATTCGTTCATCCGGCAGGCGCTCGGTGGGTCCAACACGGTTTACAGCAAGCCGGGGTGGATGTGGTCAAGTAGCTGGTCGGGCGGTACTATCTGGGACGACTCGGCCATCGTGCGCAACAAAAACGGCAGGACCTACCTGCTTACCATGCTCACGCAGACGAACCCGGGGTCCAACACGGCGCGCGAGATCGTGCAGGCGATTGACCGGATCCAGAAGGAATTGCCCAATTCGTAGCCAAGAGGTGTTCGCATGAAGAATGGTCTTATCGTATGTGTGGGATTGGCGTTTGCATGCCTGATGGCGCCGAGCATGGCGTTTGCGGCTTCCGAAGACGTTGCTGCTGAAGCGGTTGCTTCGACAGATGCTGCGCAGGTGCAGGGTCAGGACGCGACAAGGACGCAGGCGGCCCAGGTAGCGCAGGAGCAGGTTGCCGCATCCGAAGCGGTGGTTCAGGTTGCGCAGACGCAGGACGGTGCACCTGTCGTGTTGGCTCCGGTTGCGGATGCGCAGGTTGCTTTACCCGACGCTGCGGCGCAGATTGCGGAATCGCCAGCTGCGCAGGATCCCGTTGTCGCAGAATCTCCGGCATCGTCCGGCGCGCAGGAGCAGGGGCAGGCGGCGCCCGATACGCCGTCGGTGTCTGGCGATCAGATCGCATCACCTGGTGCTCCGGTCCAAGAGGCGGGCGCCCAAGATGCCCAGGCCCAAGGGGCGAACTCCCACGAAGCGCAGGGGTCTTCCATCGCGGATGCCGCGTCGCTTCCCGCTGCGTCGGCAGCGGAGGGC
>CAMORQ010000338.1 GCA_946623915.1 uncultured Coriobacteriaceae bacterium
TGGCGACGCCGTGCCGCTTGTCGTCGCTCGCGAAGTGAAGGTGGGCGACGTCTACGCTGCATCTCCGGCGCTGCTGGTGCCCCGCGACGCGGAGGTTGCGGTGAAGGGGCGCAAGCGCTTCGTGTCGCGCGGCGGCCACAAGCTGCAGGGGGCGCTCGATGCGTTCGGGCAGCGGGTGGAAGGCCTGCGTTGCATCGACATCGGCTCTTCGACCGGCGGTTTCAGCGACTGCCTTCTGCAGGCGGGCGCCGCAAGCGTCGCGTGCGTCGATGTGGGCTACGGCATCCTGGCCGACGTCGTGCGCAACGACCCGCGCACGACCGTGTTCGAGCGCACGAACATCCGCACGGCCGACCCCGCCGAGCTCGGCGCGCCCTTCGACGTGCTCGTGTGCGACCTCAGCTTCATCGGGTTGGTGGGGCTTTGCGACGTGTTCGCCCGCCTATGCGCTGCAGGCAGCGTCCTTATCGCGCTCGTGAAACCCCAGTTCGAAAGCAATCACGACGAAACCGAAGGCGGTCTGGTCACGGACCCTTCCGTGCGTGCGCGGACGGTAGAAGACGTGAAGCGGGCGCTTCTGTCGGCGGGCTTTTCGGTTACGGGCAGCGTGGAGTCGCCGGTCCCCGGCAAGCGTGCGGGCAACATCGAAGTGTTCGTGCGCGCTGTGTTCGGGCAGTAGGGCGATAGCGTCCGCCCGCAAGACGGAACCCGGCAAACGAATGTCCGGCTAGCGAAATGCGCGAGCGCGTTTACGCAGCTTCTTCTTCGGTGTAGTCCGATTCGCCGCTTTTGGCGGCTGCCATGGCGTCGGCGAGGGATTCGGTGCTCGACGTGGAGCCGCTTGCATCGGAAGAGGCGCTGTCGGACGAAGCCGCGTCGGTTTCGTCCTGTTCCCACGGCTGCTTGCCGTGGTCGAGCGCGAGCAGTTCGTCGATGGTGACGAATCTCCACCCGTCGGCCTTCATCTTCGGTATCACGTTGCGCAGCGCTTCCACGGTTTCGGTGCGGTCGCCGCCGCCGTCGTGCATCAGCACGATGTTTCCGGGTTCTGCAGACAGCAGCGCTTCCTCGATCGAGCTGACGCCGGGAATCGTCCAGTCCAGCGAGTCCAGATCCCAACCGATGTCGTAGGTTACGTAGGGTGCCAGCGAGTAGGCGGTGTCGGCGCTGTAGGCGCCGCCCGGAGCGCGCATCATCTTGCTGGGCAGCGTGCCCAGCGCCCGCTCGATGGCGTCTTGGCCCTTCGTGATGTCCTCGATGCGCCCTTCGTGGCTCATGGCGCCCAGGTCGTAGCCGCCGGCGTCCGCGTGCGTGTACGTATGGGTGCAGATCTGATGCCCCTCTTCGTGTTCGCGCTTCAGCAGCGCGATGGCTTCCTCGTTGCCGTCGAAGGTCTGGCCCACGACGAAGAACGTGGCTTTGGCATCGTTTTCGCGCAGGATGTCCAGGATCTCTTCGGTGTAGGGCTTCCAGGGACCGTCGTCGAAGGTGAGTGCGACCACCTTATCGGTGGGGAACACGCCAAACTTGCTCAGCGTTGCGCTAGCCGATTCGGTGGCGGTTTGCAAATCGATCATGACGCCGGACTGCGTCCCGATGCGCTCGACGGTGCGTGCCGCAGGGTTGTCGGTGACAACCTGGTGTATGGGTCCGTAACTTTCGTCTTCCACGACTTCGGAAGCGTTGACCAATTCCTGGTCGGTGTAGGGTTCGTCCACGTCCTGCCCGTCGCCGACGGTAAGCTCGTCTTCGTCGGAAAGGACGGTGTCAAGCGTCGCCTGCGCGCCGTTGACGGTGATGGTGTTAGGCGTGCCTCCCGCTTCGTCGAGCACCGATCCGTCGACGGCGAGAAGGCGCCCCGGCTGGACTGTGGTGCCCGAAAGCTCCATGGCTTGCGCCACCGTGGTGTTTTCATCCAGGCCAAGGCCCTGACCGTTGATGGTGATGTTCACGGGTTTGAGCGTCACGAAGTGGAAGATGACGAATCCGAGAATGGCTGCAGCTGCCACGCCCGCCACGATGGGAATGATGTTAGAGCGCTTCTTGGCGATGCCACCCGACCCGTACATGACGCTGCTGGATGGGTAGCCGCTTGGTTTGGTAGCGCGACCGGAAACAAGGTTGCGCACGGCGTCGACCAGCGCCATCGCGGCGCCAGCAATGGTTTGCGCGATCGCAGCGAGCACGCCTGCGACGGTGGCCCCTGCCTTTTTCAGCGCGCCCAGCACGACCGTAAAGATGCTTTCGCCCGGTTCTTCCGCAACGGGATCTTCGGCGCCGGTCTGCATGCGGACCGCACTCGGACGCGAAGAAATGCGGCGTCTGTTCTCGACGGAGCCGCGACGCCCATCCTGAGAGCCGGCAGACGACGTGTATCGCTCGCGGGTGTAGCGGCTGGCTACGTCGCCCGCACGCTCTTCAGCGCCGTAGTGGTCTTCCTCGTAGGCGCCTTCGTCGTATTCGACGACTTCGCGTGGGGTTTCGTCGTAGTAAGCGTCTTCGTAATACGCTTCGTCCAAGTCGTATGCACGCGACCGTACACGCGGCGCGGGCTGTTGGACGCGTGGTTTCTGGGAGCGGCTTGGTTCTTGCGTGCGCGACGTGCGCGACGTGCGCTTTTTCTCGCGGGATGTGCGCGACGTGGGCACACGGTCGCCGCGCGAGGCGG
>CAMORQ010000339.1 GCA_946623915.1 uncultured Coriobacteriaceae bacterium
CGCCCGCGTCAACCGCCGGCTCTGCCACTGCAGCGTCTTCGGCGGCATCCGCAACCGCTTCGTCTGCCGTCTGCCCGGCCGCATCAACGTCGCCGTCTGCCGCTGCGTGCGCAGCCGCATCAACGTCGCTGTCTGCCGCTGCGTGCGCAGCCGCATCGTCCGCTTCCTCTGCGCACACGTCGCCGTCGCCGTCCGAAGGTGCCGTTTGCTGGTCCGGATCGCCTTCGCTGCGCTGGTCGCTGCCGCCACCGCGCTTGCCATACGCCGAAACCGCCCCACCGAGCATCAGCATGCCGAAACCTATCCAAACCGCCCATATCAAGGGGTTGACGCGCACGTCCATGGCGAACGCCCCCGCATCGTTTACGCCGCGATACACCACGAACAAATCCTTTTCGGGAAAGCTCATGACGGCGGCGTTGGCCTTAGTTTGCTGCGTGGCGGCAACCAGCTGCAAGTCGGGTGCAAGATGGCCGATGAGCTGGTCGTTTCGGTACACATCGAATTCGACCTTGTAGAAGATGTTGCGGTTGTCATCGGACTGGGTAATGGAATTGTCCGTGTAGCGCAACGTGAATTCCTGGATCTGTATGTCCTCGGCGGTGTTGTCGGCCGCGTTGTAGTCGACGTAGACCACCTTTTCGGTGATGAACATGGACGAACCGATCAGGCCGACCAGGATGAACGCCATGCCCAGATGGGCGATGTAGCCGCCGTAGGTAGATGCATGGGTGAACGCCATCTTGAAAAAGGCTGCCACCGGATTCATGCCGTGGGCTTTAGCCCATCGCGACGTGTTGCGTCCGATCTGGAACAGCGTGTTGAACAGAATGAGGCTCGCGATGAAGAATCCCACGACCGCCAGGCCCTTGTAATAGAATTCGGGTCCGTCGGAAGCGAGGGCGTCGGCCTGCGACCCGCCTGCGGCTATCGTGGCGTCGTATGCGGGAGAAAGCTGCGTGAAGAAGAACACCAGGAGCAGAGCGAACACCACAAGCGCACAGATAAACGGCAGCTTGCCGCGTTTGATCAAGGTTTCACGGGTGGTGACCACCCAGCTGAGCAGAGGGCAAACGGCCAACACGGTAAGGTAGAACACACCGAGCGGCCGCGCGATGGCGTTGTAGGTGCCGGACGTGAGGGCCTGGCCGCCGAACGGCAGGAAATCGGGCAGCGCGCTCGAGACCGTAAGGTAGCACAGCACGAACGCGAACACCACCATGATTACGTTGTTGAAATAGTAGGCCGCCTCGCGCGACATCAGGCTTCCGATGTCCTCGTCGGCAGCTGTTTTCGGTGCAAAACGCTTCCAGCGAAGGGCCAATCCGACCACGCCGCACAGCAGCGCCGCCAAGATCAGACCGCCGAACAGGTTCAGCGACACGGGATCGCCCGCGAAGGCGTGGACCGATTCGACGAGGCCCGAACGCGTGATGAACGTGCCCGTTATCACGAACGCGAAGGCCAAGCATGCGGCGAAGATGCTCCAGCGCTTGAACGCACCGCGAAGCCGGTAGATGGTGAAGCTATGGATGAGCGCCAGCGAAACAAGCCAAGGCAGCAAGCTGGCGTTTTCCACCGGGTCCCATCCCCAGTAACCGCCCCAGCCCAGCACGACGTAGGCCCATATCGAGCCCAAGCCGATGCCGAGCCCCAAAAACCACCACGACACCATGGCGTATCGCTGGCTTTTGATGACCCATTCGTCGCTGGCGTTACCCGTGATCAGAGCAGCCACAGCGTAGGCGAACGGGATGGTAAGGCCGGCGTAGCCGATGAACAAGGCGGGCGGATGGACCGCCATGGCCCAATGCTCGAGGAGCGTGTTCATGCCCCACAGCGTTGCTGCGCCCGTCAGGTTGCCCGCGGAATCGAAGTAGGAGGGATCGAGCGCCACGAATGGGCTGTTCTCTTCGGAAAACAGCAAGATGCCAACGAAGCTTGCCAGCACCAAGCCCGCCACGAGCAGCGCCATGCAGTCTAGCTTGTCGAGCTTTTTCATGTTGCGCACGGCAATGACCGCGTTGAAGATGGAGATGAGCCACGCCCAGAACAGCAGCGACCCTTCACGACCCTCCCAAAGCCCGGCAACGCGGTAGAACGTGCCTATGGGTTCGGTCGAATGGCTGCGTCCCTGCACGACGTACTCGATGGAATTGTCGCCGGAAACGAAACAATACACCAGAAGGAGGCAGGAAAACGTCAGCGACACGAACGTGACGATGACGGCGACATGCCCCGCCCACAGAATGGTTTCGCCCGTGTCTTTGGCCTTCGAGCCGCGCATGAGCGTGCCCGCAACCAGGGCGAAACAGGACAAGACGAGGGCGGCGAACGCGACAAGCAGGCTGATTAGCCCAACAAGTGGAAAACCCATCGCGCTAGCCCTCTAGCGCAACGTTGGTTGCAGCAAACTTGCCGTTGTCGAGCATGTTGCCCGTGAGCACCAGCTTGGCGCCATCCGCCACCGTCTCTTCCGAGAGCGCTTGGTCGCACAGAACGGAAACAACCGTGCTTTCATCTTCGGTGTCCACGAGAACGAAGCGGTCGCCCGAACCCGCGGGATTCTGGCTGCCTGCCTGCACGGTTCCAGTGACCTTGACGGTCTTGTTCAGGACCTTTTCGCCGTAATCG
>CAMORQ010000340.1 GCA_946623915.1 uncultured Coriobacteriaceae bacterium
AGGCGGTCGTGGAATACTGCGACTGGAAGCGCATACCCGTCTTCCGCATCCCTGGGTTCCCAACGACTTGATAATCTAGGTTACAGGCACCAGCGTCGCGGGCAGGTGGCTCGGGCTGCGGACGGCAGCGGTGGGCAAGCGCGATGGGGCTGCGCATGGCCAGCGACGTGGGCAGTTGGCTACTTTTCGAAAATAATGCCACGAACATCCCTGGGAGTCCCCTAAACATCGAAGATTCGGAAACCGGCACGTTTTTAGAAATCCACCCGCAGGCGCTTGCGTCTCCAGAGACCAACAGTAGGTCTTTGGGACTCCAAAAGAGAGACACCATGGAGGCCAAGAAGAGCGAGAAGAAAAAGAGCGAAGCTTCGAAACCCAAGGTCGTCGAACTCGACGACAAGTGGCCCGAAGGAATCGCCGACAGCAGCCTTCGGCACCCGTGATGTCTGCTGGGGGCTTATCCGCATTTATAGTCCGACGATAGTGATGTGCCCTATGCTGCAGGAGAGCGCATTGAGCCTGCAGCATGCAAACATGGCCAAAAGGCCTTATTTCTTCCCGAATAATTTGTTCTTCAAGTTCTCTCTATTTTTCCTTGCTTGCTCTGGGCTGGGGGCGAAATATCCGATAATGCCGCAGGCAATCGTCAGAAAAATGATTTCAAACCAATTTGGATGAAACTCGCCGCCGCGCATCATCACATCGATGACGTAATGAACACCGGTAATCGCTAGAAAAGCTGAAACGGCGCTTGATAAAGCGGTTACTATTTTGCGCCTGCCGTTATTGTTGCTTTCAGCCATTGTAAAAACCTTTCAACGGAGTCATACGTTGAGTTTAACCAAAATCGTTCAACAGCTAATCCGAGAGCTCCCAAAGACCTGGTAATTAATGCTATGGGCCCAGTCTCGTGCATTGTGGCGCATTCGATTTGCACGCAGCTACAAAAGCCGGCTTGATGCGTACGGGCTCTGCCGATTCCCGAAGATGCGATGATCCAGACTATGGGGAACTTGCAATTCGTCAATTTCAAAAGCGGTTTGCGCCACGAATGCAGCTTTGTGCTCGATTGAAAACGGCTGCAACGGCCCCTTCGATCTCTGCGACCTGGGGTTATGTGCATTGGGTTTGCTAAACGGCCCCGAAATCGGGTGAGCCAATCGAGCACAAGGCTGCATTCGTGGCGCGAATCGCCTCCGGAATTGACGAATGGCCGCATCCGCCGTGCGGTTCCCAGCCGCCTGGCGATCTGGCCGCCCACCACGTCCTGGCAGCGCGTCAGCTACGGCGGCTCCCAGGCGCCTGATAATCCGGTCCGTTGCTATCCCGTCTCCCGCGTCCCATGCTTTTACGTGCCGACCACCTGCACGTAGAAGCGGCGCGTGCGGGGGCCGTCGAACTCGCAGAAGTAGATGCCCTGCCAGGTGCCCAGCACCAAGTCCGCGTCGCATATTGGGATGGTCTCCGACGCGCCCACGACGCTTGACTTCAGGTGCGCGGCGCTGTTGCCCTCGAAGTGCCGGAAGTCGGCGCGGTCGCAGAAGGTGTCGCCTAGGGCCAGCAGCAAATCGCGCACCACGTCGGGATCGGCGTTTTCGTTAATGGTGATTCCAGCCGTGGTGTGCGGGCAGTACACGCAGCACAGTCCTTCGGACACGCCTGATTCGCGTACGGCGCTGCGGACCTGCGATGTTATGTTCACGAATTCGTAGGATTTGGTGTTCAGCTCGAATTGCTTCATGGGTCCGCTCCTTCGCTTCTCGGCCGCGCCTGGACGTCGGGCTGTCAACAAGTTGGTGACGCAGCAGATTTGCATCGCATCGTCGTGGACGAAACGCATGGCAAAACCGTACAATAGATATACTTCAACCTGTTCGTCAAGGGAAGGGATTCATCATGAAGAAACGGTTGGCAATTGTTGGCGCATCGGCATGTTTGGCGCTTATCCTCGCTGGATGCGCATCGGGTTCGGCCTCGTCGTCGGAGGCGAGTGCGTCGTCGGCAGCGGCGTCCGCGGCTGCGTCGTCCGAGCCGGTAGCGAACATGGCAAACCCCTGGTCAGACGTTGCCTCTGCTGAAGAGGCTGCGGCAGGCGCAGGGATTGACAGCTTCAGCGTGCCCCTGGGCGTCGAAATCAGCCTAGGCACCATCGAAGAGAGCCAGACGCGGTTTAGCTGCATGAAAGGCATTGCCCAAATGGACAGCGACGTGGCAGCCGTGGGTCTGTGCATCCGCAAGGGCACCGCTGACGCGGCTGTGGAAGAAGGCGACATCTCGGGCGATTACGGCACGTATGCTCACACGTGGACCCAGAACGTGAAAGGTCTCGAGCTCACGTGCTCTGGCAACCGCGAAGGCGAAGCCACCAAGACCATCTGGACCTCCGGGGACTACTGCTATTGCATCCTGGCCATGGGGCTAGGTGGCGACACCGACTACGGCCTGTCGGAAGCCGACCTGAACTCTCTGGTCAACGCCATCCAGTAGAGCGTCTTCGCATATCGCGCACCGATGGGCCCGGGATTCCCGGGCCCATTATTGTATGTCCTAGAAATACACACTGTAGAGTGTCATACTAAATTAAGAGTGCATTGGAGGAACGATGAGAATCTATCATGGATCGCCGGTGC
>CAMORQ010000341.1 GCA_946623915.1 uncultured Coriobacteriaceae bacterium
GCAGGGAATCACTATCGACAAGAAGCCGTTAAAGGACCATCTGGAAGCTGTGGGAAACAGGGATGCGTTCGAATACGTCCGCGAACTCGTCTCCGAAAAAGCCGCCCTAACCCAGCGAATCGTGCGCGAGATCCATCAGCTGGTGCTCGCCGACAAGCCTCGCGACCGGGGCGTGTACCGCAGCATTCCAGTCCGAATCATGGGGGCGCTCCACGACCCAGTAGAACCGGCCCTCATCGAGCCGAGCATGCAGGAGCTCCTGGAACGCCTTGCCGAGGATGACTCCAACATCGTCGAGAAGCTTTCCCGGTTCCATATCGAATTCGAAGCGATACACCCCTTCATCGACGGCAACGGCCGCACGGGTCGTTTGCTCGTGAACCTCGAGCTAATGAAAGCGGGATATCCCCCCATCGACATCAAGTACTCCGACCGTAAACAGTACTACGATGCATTCGACGGCTATCACTCCGGCAAGCGCCCTCATGCAATGGAGCAGTTATTCGCCCGCTATCTTGACGAGCGTTTGACGCGGTACTTGGAGATCTTGGGGCAATAGCGCAAGGCGAGTGCACGAACAAGGAACGGGCTTTTCGCTCACGTTCCTGCACGCACAATTTGAAGCCGCACGCCCACGCACCCATATGCTACGCGTACGAACAGGCGTCCTATAGGCTCAATCCTCGTCCTCGCGGTTCATAAACTCGTTGAACGAGCTCTGGGCGCGCTCCGAGAGCTTCTTCCTCACCCATGCGTCGCGCTGCTCGATGATGGCGATCATCTCGTCGGCGATTTCCTCCATGGTCTTAGGGCGCGCGACGCGCAGGTAGGCCGCCATCCTGCGCATCGATTTCTCGCCGCGCAGCTCGTTGGCCAAAACATCGGCAAGGTCCAGCGGGTATCCGCAGACGGCCACCGCGGCCTGCAGCTCCTCGTATGCATCGTCGTGTGCAGTCATGATGCAAGACTAACCCTGCTAACCGCCGGCGCCCCAACATATGCCTTTGGACGAGCAATCGCTGGTGCAGTCATCGGAACACGAGTCCCAGAACCCTCCCCCAGCGATTGAGTTGAGCTGCTCGTCGGAAAGCTCGTAGCCTTCTTCTTTGGCGATGGCGAACATTTCCTCCGGTGTCTGGCACGTCTTTACCTTGGCCCGCAGTTCCTCGCTGAGCTCATCGAGCTTCATAGCCCCTCCCTGTCCCATTGCCTTCGCTCTTACATTGTACGCTCACCGACCCGCAATTGCTGCAATCCGACTTGGACAGCCCCTCAGATGTGCGCAGAGGTGGGGGCCGAGCGCAAATGCGCGGAGTTGGAGGGCAGAGCACAAGCGCGCAGCGCGAGGGAACAGTATGGACGCAGTGCGGAGTGCGGGGCGCAGTGCGGGGCGCGGTGCGGGGGCGCGACCCAATGGCACTCCAGAGGGCATATTCGTCCGGGTTGCGTGTATCGCACATGATGGATAAGCGCGTTTGCGCAAAAAATCGCTCCTCAAAATGACAAAAATCAACGAAGTTAACGTCTCTTGGAGCCAAAAGGACGTCCGGAGCGCTGCGAAGGGGACCCGTGTTTTCGCCGAACTGGGGAAATGCTGGTCCGTCCTCCGCCACGATGCCTCCCACGGGCCATCCAGACGTTAACTTTGTTGATTTTTGTCATTTGGAGAGGGTGAAATTTACGCAAATGGATGCCCGTGTCATTCGGAAGGGGCGAAATCTGCGCAAATGGACGCCCGCATCCCGTCCCTGCATCAGGAGAGCCGTCACCACGACACACGTATCCCGCCCCCGTGCCAGGAGAACCGTTCCCATGGCTCATGAATGAGTACCAGTAACGTCCTAGCGCTCATTTCACCGCCCATCTTTGCGGCATGCTCGTATAATGCTCGGTATGGGCAGTCGAAGCACACATACAACACGCCGGCCTTCACGAACCGCAATCACGAGCGCGAAACCTCGCACAATCGCGGGCGCGAAACCTCGCGCATGCGCAACCACAAGCGCGAAACCTCGCACAATTGAGGACACAAAATCTCACACGCGCTCAATCGCGAACGCGGAAACTCGCGCATACGCAATCACGAGCGCGAAATCTCACGCACGCTCAAACGCGGACGCGAAATCTCACGCACGCGCAATCGCGGGCGCGAAACCTCGCGCCTGTGCGATCGCGCTGGCTCTCGTGTTGTGCTGCTCGCTCGTCTCTCCCCTTCAACCGTCGTTCGCGCACGCCGAAGACGGCATGGACGCAGCACCGGATTGGGCGGGCGACGTGCAAGATCTCGATCTGCTAGACCCCGACGTGGAGTTCGACGAGTACGGCAACATCATACCGAAGTCCAGCAAGAGCGCCGCCGCCGACAGCCCGGCCGACCCCGACGCGCAGCCGGACGAAGGAGCCCAGACCGAACCGGATTCCGATCAGAATGCCGACGCTGACAACCCGGCGAACCCCGATGCCGACTCCCCGGCCAACCCCGACGCAGAGCCGCCCGCCAACAACCCGGCCGAAGCCGACGCGCAATCTCCGTCACCCGACACGGACCAAAACGCCACAGCGCCCGACCAACAAAACGAAGACGCAGCATCCGCGACAGAAACCCCC
>CAMORQ010000342.1 GCA_946623915.1 uncultured Coriobacteriaceae bacterium
TTCATGGGCGATGTCCTTTCGACTTGTTTGTTAGAAGGTATTGTATCAATTCTGTTCGCATTGTCGTCTGCGGCACTCCCAAGGGCGCGCGTAGCATCTCGTTTGCCGTACTGCGTCTTCGAGTCTTGGGCGCGCAGGCTGGCCGACCAGGGTATTTCCGAACGCGGTTCTCGTCGCATCAGTCCTAAAACCGCTTCTTCGGGCGACAGGGTGCCTGCGACTATCGTGTCGACCGCCGTGATGATGGGCATATCGACTTCGTAGAGGGCAGCCATGCGGGTAGCGGCGGGCAAAGCATTGATGCCTTCAACCACCATGCCCACCTCTTCGCATGCTTGCCTGGCGGTTTTGCCGGCTCCGATGAGCATGCCCGCACGGTTGTTGCGTGAATGGATGCTTGTGGCCGTGACCACCAGGTCTCCTATGCCGGCAAGGCCATCGAACGTGCGCTCGTTGCATCCGCGCGCAAGGCCCAATCGCTTGATTTCTTCCATTCCCCGAGTGATCAAGGCTGCGCGCGTGTTGTCTCCGAACCCGAGTCCTCCGGCGATGCCGCAGGCTAGGGCGACGATGTTCTTGAATGCAGCCGATAATTCTACGCCCAAAATGTCCGTTTGGGTGTACACCCGCATTGCGTCGCAGGCGATGTAGTGCTGCACGGTCTCCGCCGCTTCACAGAAGCGGCTGGCTGCAACGATGGCGCTCGGGAGTCCGCGTGACACCTCTTCGGCATGCGTGGGTCCGCAGAGCGCAACCATGCGCAGATTGGATCCCCCATGTTTGGCCACCTCATCCTCGACCACATCAGACATGGTTAAAAGCGTGTTCGACTCGATTCCCTTTGTAGCCACGGCGACCACCTGGTCTTGAGCAAGGTAGGGCTTAGATCCAGCTGCAGCGATGCGGATTGCAGGGGACGACGTGGCGATGACGATAAGGTCCTTGCCCTGTGAGGCGGCGGCCATATCGGACGTGAATTCGACAGTGGAGGGGATGTGGGCCTCAGGCAGATTAGGGTGGATGTGGTTAGTCTGGAGCGAAGAGGCCCTCTCGGCCGACGACGACCAGATCGAAACCCTGTGCCCGTTGTTCGCAAACAAGCATCCGAGGGCCGTGCCCCATGTGCCTGCGCCGAGTATGCCGATGCTGCTCATTGCGTCCTATCTTCGATGCGTTTTCTCAATTATATGTGCATCCGAAGCAGCAGTGAGACTGCACGGTGACGAACCAGGGTGTGCGGCGCGGCTTGTTCTGCGGTATCATTCTCCACGGGCACCAAGGTGCGCTTTCGCGCTTCGGGTTGCAAAGGAAGCTTAAACGTGGCAGAAGATCTGATACTCGATCGTTACCGGCCTATCGAAGAGGCGGGGGCGGGCGGATACGGCACCGTGGTGGTCGCGTGGGACACGCGCATCAAACGCCGCGTTGCCATCAAGCAGATGCTCATCGACCCTGACCTCATTCCCGCGCCCGCAGCAGGCGATACCTACGAGGCGGGCGACATCCCCGGACTCGAAGAGGCTCGCACGGCGGCGTTACTCGTGGACACCAACATTGTGGGTGTGCTCGATTTCGAAATTCAGGAAAACATCGCCTACCTGATCATGGAATACGTCGACGGCTGCACGCTCACGCAGCTGTTGCGCAACTACCCCAATCAGATAACGCTCGACATCGTGGCAGCGGTGTTCTCGAGCGTTGCGCACGCATTGCAAGTGGCGCACGAAAACCAGGTGCTTCACTTGGACATCAAGCCCGACAATGTGCTTATTAGCCGCAAGGGTGAAGTGAAGGTGACCGATTTTGGCCTGTCGAAGCTGTCGAGCATCGATGGGTTCGACCGCGCCGCCGGCGGCACCATAGGCTACATGCCACTCGAACAGATGCGCCTGCAGCCGCTTGACGCGCGTTGCGACGAATGGGCGCTTGCTGCACTCACGTACGAAATGATCGCAGGGAAAAACCCGCTTATGGCCCCCGATCTGAAAGCGGCGCAACGCGCGATAGAGCAGGCCGAACTCGTGTTGCCGCACCTGTGCATGGAGGGGCTCGACGAACAGGCCGACGACGTTTTATTCTACGCGCTCGATCCCGAACGCGAAGAACGCTACGAAACCGTGGAAGACTTTGCAGAAGAGCTCCAGCCGTTTCTGGGCAATCCCAAGACGGGCAAACGCCAGCTCGCGCGCCTGGTGGGGGCGGCCACCGACGATGCCGCCGCCTCGGAAGCGATCGAACCGTTCGAGGCGGATGAGGACCGACCTCTCCCGGACATCGTCGGGTATCTTTCGCGCGCCTGGTCGGCGGTGTGCAATGGAATGCTTGCCGCCGTGGCGCTGTCGTGCCTGCAACCGTGGGTTGGCACTATGCAGTCGGTGCAGTTCTGGGGCCTGCTTGCCGTGGCTGTCGCTGTTTCCATCGCGGCTCCCCATGCGGGCGCACTCCTTTCGATTGCGCTTTTCTCGATTGCGCTTGTGGTGCAAGGGGCGTATGCGGCGGGTGCGGTGCTGTTGGTCGCCGGAGCGCTTTGGTGGTTTTTCATCGGACGTTTCGGGCGAGAAGGGGCTAATGCCGCCGTTTCGGTCGTGCCGTTGGGGGCTGTCG
>CAMORQ010000343.1 GCA_946623915.1 uncultured Coriobacteriaceae bacterium
CGAGAAAGCGGTCGCATCCCTCGAAGATTGCCGTGTCGCGTGCGAGCTGTCCGCAGACGACCCGTCCTTCGAGGCGGAGGCGTCCGCATGTCTAGCGCGCCTCCGGGCTATGCTCGATTCGTTCGAGGTTGAATCGTGGTTTTCGGGCCAGTTCGACGAAGGCGACTGCATAGTCACCATCAATCCAGGCAGCGGCGGTTTGGAAGCGCAGGATTGGACGGACATGCTCTACCGCATGTACACGCGCTACTGCGAAGGCAAGGATTGGAAGGTGCACCTGCTCGATCTCGCCCCCGGTGCCGAAACCGTCGGGCTCGAGCGAGCTAGTTTTCAGGTGGAGGGCCGCTTCGCCTACGGGATGTTGCGATCCGAAGTGGGGGTCCACCGCCTCGTGCGCATATCTCCGACCGATCTCAAGGCGCGCCGGCACACCACGTTTGCCAGCGTCGACGTTGTGCCCGTGCTGCCCGACAGCGTCGAAGTGGACATAAAGGATTCCGATTTGAACATCGACGTGTTCCGCAGCCACGGCCATGGCGGGCAGGGCGTCAACACCACCGACTCCGCGGTGAGAATCACCCACAGGCCGACGGGAATCGTCGTCACGTGCCAAAACGAGCGCAGCCAACTGCAGAACAAGGAATGGGCGATGCGCGTCCTGCGGGCTAAGCTCTACGAGCTCGAAGAACGCAAGCGCGCCGAAGAGCTGGCATCCATATCCGGAGAGAAGATGGACAATTCGTTCGGAAGCCAGATTCGCAATTACGTGCTGTACCCGTATCAGATGGTGAAGGACCTTCGAAGCAATTGGGAATCGGGCAATCCAGACGCCTTTCTTGCCGGCGATATCGAGGATTGCGTGCTTGCCTACCACCGTTGGCACACTGCGCAATAGGTGCACCGCTTAAATCTGCAGAAAACACGTCTGTTTCCCAAATGCGCCGCATTATTTTGTGGCACAATGGATACGTTAGCAAAAGCCAATGCACCACAAACGCGGCCTCACTGCAAAGGACTTCACATCGTATGGAATTGAGCGAGCTGCAGGCCAAGGCCAATGAAATGCGCATCGACGTCGTGAGGTCGATCGCCGAAGCAGGGAGCGGGCATCCTGGCGGCTCCCTTTCCTGTGTAGACATTCTCACGGCGCTTTATTTCGCGGACGTGCTTTCGCATGATCCGGAAAACCCCGGATGGGAGCTTCGCGACAGGTTCATCCTTGCGAAAGGACATGCGGCGCCTGCTCTTTATGCAGCCCTCGCGCATGCTGGATACTTCCCGCGCGAAGAGCTGATGACCTTGCGCAAATGGGGGAGCCGTTTGCAGGGGCATCCGGACTGCAGATTGGTTCCGGGTGTGGAGGTTTCCACGGGTTCGCTCGGCCAAGGGCTCTCGATTGCTGCGGGCCTGGCTTGCGGGCTGCACTCGCAGGAAAGCAACGCGTGCGTGTTCGCGTTGCTTGGCGACGGCGAATGCGAAGAGGGACAGGTTTGGGAGGCTGCGATGTTCGCCGCCCACGAAAAGTGCGGAAACCTTGTTGCCATCGTCGATTCAAACCAGCTGCAAATTGATGGAAACGTGCTAGACGTCGTTCAAGTGGGCACGCTGGCGGAAAAGTTCGCGGCGTTCGGATGGGATGTGCGCGAGGTCGACGGCCATGACATTTCTGCCCTCGTCGACGTATTATCCGCTTGCAAGGCCGACCGCGGCATCGCGCCTCATGCCGTCATTGCTCACACGGTGAAAGGCAAAGGCGTTGGGTTCATGGAAAACCAGGTTGGCTGGCACGGGAAGGCCCCGAACGACGAAGAGCTGAAAATCGCGCTTTCCGACCTTGGCGTGGAAGGGGGCATCGATGGTTAAGTTCGCAAACGCCGAAGAGGCCTCTGTGAAAAAAGCCACACGCGCCGCTTTGGGTGAAACCTTGATACAGCTCGCCGAAGAAGGGCTGCCCATTGTTGCGGTAGACGCGGATCTGGCGGGGTCGACGACGCTCGGCAAATTCGGAGCGGCCTATCCCGACAGGTTCTACAATGCCGGCATCGCCGAGCAGAACATGATCGATGTCGCTGCGGGGCTTTCGCTTGCGGGCAACATAGCGTTCACGGGTAGCTTCGCCGTGTTCGGTACGGGCAGGGCCTACGACCAGATCAGAAACACCGTTGCCTATTCTGGCCTGAATGTGAAGGTGTGCCCCACACATGCGGGCGTGTCGGTGGGTCCAGACGGTGGAAGCCATCAGATGCTCGAGGACGTGGCGCTCATGAGGGAATTGCCTGGCATGACCGTCCTTGTCCCTGCCGATTACGCTGCCGCGCGTGCCGCCGTGAGGTTGGCTGCAGAAACATCGGGTCCAGTGTATGTGCGCATGGGTCGCGCGAACGTTCCTGCGGTTTACGCGTCCGACGTCGATCTGGAAGCGGGGCGGGCCTACGTTATCCGCGAAGGTAGCGACGTATCGATCATCGCCAACGGCGTGGAAATTCGTGAAGCTCTCCTTGCTGCAGAGGCTCTGGCTTCGGAAGGGATTTCGGCGGAAGTCGTCGATGCTTTCTGCGTGAAGCCGCTCGACGTCGAGACCATCGTGGCGTCCGT
>CAMORQ010000344.1 GCA_946623915.1 uncultured Coriobacteriaceae bacterium
ATTCGATTCCGCACGGGTAAGGCGCTTACGCCCTTCCGCATTTCCGGCAACATTGAATGGGGCGTGCCGGTTCCCGAAATGGACGGAGTGAAGGGGCTGACGGTGTGGTGTTGGCCCGAGAGCCTGTGGGCGCCGATCAGCTTCACCATGGCGGCCAACGAAGCCCGGGGTTTACCGGAGGATTCCTGGAAGGAATTCTGGTGCAGCGACGAAGCGTGCGTGTACCAGTTCATCGGCCAGGACAACATTTATTTCTACGGAATCGCCCAGCCGGCTTTATGGGCGGCTGTCCAGCAAGGCAATGCGCGCAGCCTGCATCCGGAAGCCGACGATTTGCGTCAGACGGTGCTTGTTGCCAACCACCATATGCTTCTAGGCGACAAGAAAGCGTCTTCGTCGGGATCGGTGAAGCCGCCTTCTGCCGACGAGCTGCTCGACCATTACACCGCCGAACAGCTGCGTGCCCACTGGTTGGCCCTCGGCCTTGACCAGCGCAGCGTCGGTTTCAAGCCCAAGGCTTTCGAACCCGACGAAGCCAAACGCGCCGACCCGCGTGTGGCCGACCCCGTCCTCAAAGAAGGCGCTCTGCTGACCAAGGTGTTCAACCGCCTGGCGCGCAGTTGCCTCTACGAGGCGAAGAACAACTTCTCGTGCAACATGCCCCTTGGGTCGCCCAGTGCAGAAGCGCTTCGCCGGGCGCACGATGCTCTGGAGCGATACGATGCGATCATGGCGAAAGCGGAACTGCACTCGATCATGTCGCTGATGGACGAGTTCATCCGCTTCTCGAACCAGCACTGGAGCGCAGGCATCAAGGAAGCCGAAGAGCAGGGGAGCATCGAAGCGCGTCGAGCGGTTCTCGTCGATTCTTTCTTCTTGCTGCGCGTTTGCACGCTCCTCATGCATCCTGTCGTTCCCGAAGGCTGCGAGAAAATCTGCGAATACCTGCGGTTTGCACCGGCGGATTTCTTCACGTGGGACGCCCCGTTCACGGGCATGGGCGAGCTGTGCACAGCAGAAGAACGCGCCCGCGGAGAGCATCCGGTCGCCGAGCTTCCTCCCCGTACCGATTTCTTCGAGGCGCATCCCTCGCAATTCAAGAAATAGAGGTGTCCCAACGCGGGTATACGCGATACAATACAAATAAGTTGTTTGGCAACTTAAACGAAGGAAAGATGCACCATGCCCATGCAACGAAAACCCGATCCACGTGTATCCGCATACCGGGCCGAAGGCCTTCCTTCCATGGCGGTCGAAACAGATCGACGCATCCCTTTGATCGTGCTTGCTGTCATTGCGGCCATTATGGCGATTGTGCTCGTGTTCACCAGGTGTTCTGCGCCCACGCCCCAGCCCCAGAGCAGCCTGCCCGACGTAGGAGAACCCGCCATCGTCGAAGCCAGCTCTTCTGCGGCTGTTGTTGCTGAAGTCGAAGAACCCGAAAACCCCGCAGCGAAAGCGACGCTTGCCGAATACACATGGGAAGAGCTGTCCCAGATATCCGAAAAAATCGCCGCTGCGGCTACCGAAGCCGACGCCCTCTACGTTGCCCAGCAGTATCGCCTGGTCGATGCCAACGGCAAACTGGATGCCAACGCTACCAAGCCGCTCGATCTGTCCGATGGAACGGCGGCTGCTGTTCGCATCATCGGGTTCAACCACGACAACGTATCCGACGGCAGCGGAAAAGCGGGCATAACGTTCATGTTCGCCGACGCGGTTGGAACCATGGCCTATTCTGCGGAAGGCGACACGTCCGGGGGTTGGCCATCTTCGAACATCTCGTATTACTTGGGCGTCGAGTTCTGGGATATGCTGCCCGAAGATCTGACGACTCGCATCAAAGAGGTCACCAAATCGACGAACACCGCCTCGGCCGACAGCATATCCGAGACGGGTGACATCATGTGGTTGCCTTCGTATGTGGAAGTTGCAGGCGCGCCCGATGCCGCAGCCGCAGGAGCTTCGAGCACCTTGCAGCAGGAAGGCAGCCAGTACAAGCTGTTCAGTGATTCTGGAGTGGTTGCTTCGAGCAACAATTCGGTGCTGGTCATGCATGATGGGGGATCGGCTTCTGCGTGGTGGCTGCGCAGCGCCGACGTGGAAAACGAGGGAAGCTACTGCTACGTGAATGCGGCAGGGAAGCCGTCCAATGCGGCGCCTGCCAACCAGGAATACCTGCTCGTGCCTGCGTTCTGCCTGTAGAACCCGGCGTTTCGTCTATGGACGCGACCGCGCATGACCTGCGCGGTCGCTTGCTTTGGCCCCTGTGCGGTGCCAAAGGGCTGTTTGGTGGCTGTTTGGGTGTTTCCTCAATTTGTGGAGTTATTCCTTCTACGGCGTTTAGATGCTACTATAGGCAAGTTCGTCTTTTGCCTTGTATGGAAACCAAGGCGTACCATAGGAGATGATGAAACGTGAAAAAAGACCTGCATCCCGAATACGTAGAGTGTACGGTGCGCTGCACGTGCGGCAACACCTTCACTACTCGTTCGACCAAGCCCGAGCTGAAGGTTGACATCTGCAACGAATGCCATCCCTTCTTCACCGGTACCCAGAAGTTCATCGACACCGGCGGTCGTGTACAGCGCTT
>CAMORQ010000345.1 GCA_946623915.1 uncultured Coriobacteriaceae bacterium
GTACATTTCCTCTTCGGATAGAATGGCGTCGAGCGCATCGGTCAGCTGGATTTCGTTGCCGGCACCCGGAGGAAGGGTCGCCAGGATTTCCATCACACGCGGCGATAGCACGTAGCGACCGAACGAACCCAGGTTGCTAGGCGCATCTTCCACCGCGGGCTTTTCCACGATCGAATCGACCCTCCACACACCGGGCTCCACTTCGCTGCCGGCGATGATGCCGTAGCGCGACACCTCCTCTTCGGGAAGCGGCAAAACCGCGATGACGTTCGCGCCGCCATGGGCGTCGGATATCTCCATCATACGGGAGAGCATCTTGTTACCGGGAACGATAACGTCGCCGAGCAGAACGCTAAACCGTTCCCCCGCCGTTTTTTCAGCCGCGCAGTGCACCGCGTGGCCCAATCCCAGAGGCTCGTCTTGGTACACGAAGCTGACCGGCAAACTACCCGCATGAGCAACGGCATCCGCAAGAGCGTCCTTGCCCTTGGCGCGCAGCGATTCCTCGAGCTGAGGGTCGGGCGCGAAATGGGCTTCAATCGCCGTCTTGCTCCGGCTGTTCACCACAACAACTTCATCGGAACCGGCGGCGAGCGCTTCCTCGACGATGTACTGGATGACAGGCTTGTCGACGACAGGGAGCATCTCCTTGGGGATCGCTTTCGTCACTGGGAGAAAACGCGTGCCCATGCCTGCAGCGGGAATAATAGCTTTCATGCAACAACCTCCGTATTGTTTCGACAGCATACGGAGTATTGTAAGGCTATTTCAGCACGCTCGCCGTCGCGTCTCCTGTTTTCTCCATACCGGAAAGAGACTGTTCGAGCAGGCCGACCTGCGACTCGACTTTCTTGAAACGCGTCATGGAATACACGACGTACACGAAAAGCACGAGCCAAACCAACGCGTAAGCGGCGATGACGAACGGCGCGGATGGAAGAATGGTTGCATAGATTTCTTGCAGAACGGAATTCATGTAAGGCTCCTTGTCCTATTCGTCGATCTGGTCTTTCACGGCTTCCACACGCAGCGCGAGCGCCTCGGTGCGCACCCGGAACCGGTAGAGTCCGAAAGCTATCATCAAGAACCCGAAGAGCGAGCACATAAGAGGCACCAGCATGTCCGGGGACATGCCCGAATCGGTGCGGAACACCACCGGATGGATGCTCGACGGGATAAGACGCGTGATCATGAAGCTGATGGGCACATCGACGAAAGCGATAATCCCAAAAATGCTGGCGTAGGTGGCCCGGCGCTCCGGCTCTTCGACAGCGGCGCGCAGGACGAAATAGCCGAACACCATAAGCATGAGGATGAAGTACGTGGTCAAACGCGGATCCCACGTCCACCACACGCCCCATTCGAAACGCGTCCACATTTCACCGGTCGCCATGGTGGCCAGAATGAACACGAGCGAGACTTCCGTACACAACTTGGCCTTCATGTCGTAGACGGCGTCGCGGGTCATCAGGAACCGGATGCCGAAGAACGCCGTGCCGCCCAGAGCGACCATGGATGCGATGGCCACGGGCATGTGGAAGTAGAAAATCTTCTGGGAAAGCAAAAGCTGGTTGCCGATCATCTGGTCGCCGATCAGCTCCACCCCACTCACCTTGGCGCCGATCACGGGGCTGGCCACGGTGAACGTCAGGATGAACGCCACCGTAGTGAGCACGGTGCCGGTCGCAAGCAGCACGAGCGCAAGCTTGTCCGCAAGCCCGCCCACAGCTGGTTTGGTCGCACTACGATCCATCGTCTTCCTTTCATGTACACAGGCGAAAGAGCCTAGGCGCTTACGGCGAAGTCGTAGAGCACCCACGACAATAGAACCATTATCAGGTCATAGGCCGCAGCGAGCAAAACAGAATTCATAAAGATGCCCTCTATGTCGCCGCCCGCTACCACCACAGTCGTAGCGGAAACACACGCGTAGAGCAGCGGAAAAACCAGCGGAATAAACAGCACGGCCAGCAGAACGTCTTTGCCGCGCGTGTTGACCGTGATCGTGGACAGCAACGTGCCGATGCCCGCGATGCCCACCGTGCCGACGAAAAGAGGCAGAAGCATCATGGGCCACGTCGGCGCCGGTGCGGTGGTCGTAAGGAAAAAGAAGTAGAACAGGGGCAACACCACGATTTCCACAAGCAGCAGAAACACCAGGTTGCTCGTCGCTTTCGCCAAGAACACCACCGAGCGGTCGAGCGGCACGAGCAAGATGCCCTCGAGGCAACCGTCTTCCTTCTCGTAGCCGAACGAACGGTTCAAGCCGAGCAAGCTCGTGAACACGATAAGCGCCCATAGAAGACCGCCGCTCATCTGCAGGATGTCGAATTGGCGACCCGTCTGCGAAAGCGCCGCACCGTAGACCACCAACACCAGCAAGGCGTAGATGGCCATGGAAGAGAGCATATCGCGCGTGCGGAACTCGCGCTGAAGGTCTTTCAGCAACAGCGTCTTGTACTGCGCGAACGTCGATGGCTTGTGGGACGTAACCGCCATGGGCCTAAGACACCCCCATGCCGACGGTTTCGCGGTAAAGCGACGAGAACCGGTCAAAATCCACGTCGCGCTTCGGCGCGAACACCACCTT
>CAMORQ010000346.1 GCA_946623915.1 uncultured Coriobacteriaceae bacterium
ACACCTTAACGCGCACGGGAATACCCTTGCCTTCGGTGCCCGCCATATTCCAGAACCGGCAGGGACAGCCCTGCAGCCAGGTTTGAGCAAACGCACGCAGCGGCTCCCACTCTTCGGCTGGCATGTTGTCCCAGTCCTTGTCTTTATATCCTTCTACAACGCCGAACTTGCCCAGACGCTTCTGGATGTTCTCGGAGTTTTCGCCCGCCTGCGCCATGCCGCCCACGTCGCCTTTCACATCGGCCATGAACACGGGAACACCCGCCTGTGAAAACGCCTCGATCATCACCTTGATGGTGACGGTCTTGCCCGTACCGGATGCACCGGTGATAAGGCCGTGGCGGTTCGCCTGATTCAGCAGCAGGTAGCAGGGGTCGGCGTAGCCGTTGGCCGACGCCATCCAAATCGCTTTCGGGTTGCCGGCTTCGTCTCTGTAAAGCATGGGGATTCCTTTCGCGACGGGAGGATAGTTGGTATTGGGATAATTATATAGCGTGTGCCATAGGACGGGCCCGACACCCTATAGCGAGTCGCGCAGGGCCTTCAGTTTATCGACCACTGCGGGATCGATGCGGCCCTCGACCGTGCGCTTGCTTGCCACTTTGGGCGCTTCGTCCAGGCGCACTTCTTCGTCCATCAGTTCCGATTCGCGGGAAAAGCCGTTAGACGACATGCGGTCCACGCCGCCGCCGAACACCGTATCCTGCACAGTAGCGTCGGAAGACACCACCATCACTTCCCAACCGCGTTCGCGCGCCTCGTGAGCAAGTTTTTCGATGCGCTGGTCCGCCGACACGCCAGCCGGAGTGAACACTACGCGCACGTCGCCCACTCTCTCGTCCGAGCCGACCGACAGCGCATTCGCACCTCCGTCGAAGACGATCACGCCCTCGGTGTAATCGCGTCCCATATAGGCGATGACATCGTTGATCAGCGCCTCGCGCGATTTGTTCAGCACGTCGTCGGTGTAGTCGGGATTCTCGCGCAAGTGCACGTAACGGCTCCCCGACCGAAGCACGTTGTACCCATCCACGAGCAGGAGCTTTTTGCGTTTCTTAACCATAGCCTTCACATTCTTGGACGCATCAGCCTTCGACAAGGCAAACGCTTTCGACATGCCCGTCGGACACTTCGAGCACCATGCAACTGGGATTCGAGCGGCGCGGATACGTGGGACTACCGGGGTTCAGGTAACGCACGCCAGCGATTTGCTCGTCGCGCGGAGCATGCGTGTGCCCGTGGACCACCACCTGGACGTCGTCGGCGGGAACCCCGATGTCGTGCGGTCGGTGCACCACGAAGAAGCGGACGCCGCCAAACGTCGCCGACACGGTGTAGGGCGCTTCGATCGACCAATCGTTGTTGCCACGGACGTTGGTAATCGGGGCAATGGTCTGCAACTGCCAGAGCAGGCGTTCGTCTTCGGTATCGCCCGCGCAGATGATGTGGTCGCATCCGTCAAACGCCTTCTCGACAAAATACGGCAGCTTTCTATGCAGGTCCGAAACTACGCCGATTTTCATGTCCATCCTTCCTTCAGCCACTATAATACCAAGCATGGCTGAATACATCGAAGGAAAACGCCCCGTCATTGAAGCGCTGCGCACCAGTGTGCCCTTAGAGCGCGTTCTTGTTGCCGACAACCTGAAGCGTGATGGCCTCGTGCAGGACATTTTGCGCAAGGCAAAGGCCGCAGGTGTGCCTGTGGAGACAAAGCGACGCGCTGACCTGGATGCAAAATCCGAACGCGGAAGCCATCAGGGCGTAATGGCGCAAGCGAAACCATTCGCCTATGCCGGGCTGCAAGACATCATCGAAATCTCGCGGCGCCACGCCGATGAGCGCAACGGCAGCGCGCTCGTGGTGCTGCTCGACCACATCACCGACGCGGGCAACCTAGGCGCCATCGCCCGTTCCGCCGAAGTGGTGGGAGCGGCAGGCATCGTCATCCCGAACAAGCGCAGCGCACATGTGACGGCGGCAACCTACAAGAGCAGCGCAGGCGCCATCGCCCACATCGCCGTCGCACAGGTGGCCAATGTCAAACAAGCATGCGAGCGGCTGAAGGAAGACGGCTTCTGGGTTGCCGGCGCAAGCGAGAAAGCTCCTGACCGCATTTGGGATGCCAACCTTCAGGGAAAGATGGTGCTAGTCATGGGCAGCGAAGGAGAAGGCATCTCTCGCCTGACGCTGGAGACGTGCGACTTCCTTGTGTCGCTGCCCCAGGTGGGACAAACGGCGTCATTGAACGTCGCCCAGTCCGCCACAGCTTGCATGTACGAATGGCTGCGGCAGAACACCCCTTCCGACTCCTAAGGCGCCAGAGCGCGCATACCCCGACCTGCGATGCTGCAGGCTAGCGGGAAGCTGCAGAGGTGGACCACCCGTCTAGTATTCGGAGCCGGACCGCAAACAATGCCCCAAAGGGCCTTCCCGTGCAAATCGAAGGCGCCAGAATGCACGAGATTGGGCCTTGTGACCACTTTTTCGCGCCCCGGCGAGGCCGGCAACGGGCCATGCGTCGGCATAATGCCAGGTCACGCGTTTTTCATCGAGTGCAAAGCCGAACCAAAAGTGGTCACAAGG
>CAMORQ010000347.1 GCA_946623915.1 uncultured Coriobacteriaceae bacterium
CGAGCTGGGCGTGACGATAGGCTAGGGTGCAACGGCTGTGCCAGGTTCGTGCGGTACAGCTGTTGCTTGTGGTTGCGGCGAATCGCCTTCGACGGGCCGCTTCGTGTCGAGGGCGCGTTTGCGGAAAGGCCGGGATTGACCGAAGACAAGGCATCTCCAGCAATCGGCGTCGCCCTTGCGGCGCTCGATGCCGTGTTGGTTGCAGGCATCCTTTCGTTCGCCGCCCCCTGCGGCGTGCACACCGACGGCAGCGTGGGCACGTGCGTGTGGGCGTCGCGCGCCATGCTTGGCGCTGCTGCGGTCCTGGGCGTGATTGCGATCGTGCGCATCTTCGAGCGTGACGAAGGGGAGCGTCGCGGCCTATCTCTCGCCGCTGCGCTCATCGGGGTGCTCGTTGCCGTGACGCCGGGCGTCGTCATCCAGCTGTGCCAGGATGCCGCGATGCCGTGCAATGCGGCCATGCACCCTTTTGCCTTGTTCATCGGGGCCGCGATCGCGCTGACGGGAGGCGCCGATCTGGTGCTTCGCCTGATCGCGCTGACGAAACGGGGCTAGCCGCCGGCTGCGCCCGCCGCATGCAGGTGCCGGCTCCTATTGGGCGCCCTCCGCCTTTTCGACATCCTGCTACGCCGCCGCCTGAGCCTGGGCTTCCGCCTTCGCCTGAGCCGCCGTCTGCGCCTGCGCGTCCGCCGCCGCCTGCGCCTGCGCTTCAGCTTCCGCTTCCGCATGCGCCGCCGCCTCGTCGGATTCCGTCTGGGCGTCTTCCTCGTCGGATGCCGCCAGCGCGCCCGGGACGGTCCGCATGTCCAGGTTCATGTCCACGTCCATGTTGATGCCGTCCACACGCCCCGTGCAACTGTACTGCCAGATTGCGAATTCTCCCTGGTAGGACGGATCTTCGCTGTATTCCGCGTACCAAATGGGCCATGTTTTCAGCACATCGACGCCCAGGTGCTCGAGGTCGTAGCCGTTTCCGTAGATGATGGCGTCGAAGCCCGCTCGCTCGATTTCCGTGCAGAACGCCCGGGCGATCCTCGTGGCCATGTCCGGCGTCACCGCGCTGATGCGCGAAAACCCGAATGGGTTGACGATTTCGTAGTCGAACGCGACAGGGTAGTCCAGTTCCTCTCCGGCGAGCGCGTCGATCACGTAGCGGGCTTCTTCGACTGCCTCTTCGGGGGTGATGGCCTGCGAATAGAAGTAGGCACCCCGCTCGATGCCCGCGGCTTTCGCGCCGGTTAGGTTGTCCTTGTAGGTTTCGTCGGCGTAGATCTTCCCTTCGCTGCTGCCGCGGTAGCCGAGCCGGATGAAGGCGAACTTCACGTCGCTTGCCGCGACGGCGTTCCAGTCGATCGCGCCTTGGGTCTCGGACACGTCGATGCCCGTTTTGTTCACGGGCTGCTCTTCGGGTTCGGAGGACGAGGCGTCTTGCCCGTCCGCATTGCTCCCGGCGCCCCCTGCCGCATCCGACGGGTCGTCGTTCGGTCCTTGCGCGCTTTCCGTGCTCGTGCCAGACGCGTCCGGTGCGGACGACTGGCTGCTGGGGGCTTGCGCGGCCTGGTCTTTGGTGTTCGAGGCGAACAGGTAGGCCCCGACAAACGAGGCGCACACGACCGCCACGCAGGCAAGGGCCGCGACCACGTTTTTCGCGCGGCCGGAAGACGTGCGCTTCGCATGCGAAGAGGTATGTTTGGAACGCGATGCGCTCACGGATTCCTTCTAAACGTTTCCGATCGCCCTAGGCGCCTGCATTCAATGCTTGGAGCAGGGACAGTTCGTCTAGTATACCGTGGCGCATGGAACAATAAGCCCATTTGCGCAACGGTGCCACAAGTTTGCTTTTTTTGCGCTACACTACTGAATTAGCTTTTCATCGGTAATTCGGTTCGCACACATGCAGCTTCATCGTCCCACGCGAACCACCTCGAACACACGAAAGTTGGTGGTTGACATGGCTGCTCCTGCACCCGAACATGTACGCAACATCGCCCTTGTGGGCCAAGACGGAGCCGGTAAGACGTCACTGGCCGAAGCCATGCTGTTCGTTTCCGGCCGCACGCCGCGCATGGGCACGACGCACGACGGGAAATCCTATCTGGACTACGACGACGAGGAAATCCGCCGCAAGTTCACCATTTCCACGTCGGTCGCGCCGGTTCCTTACAAGGATTACAAGATCAACCTGCTCGACACCGCAGGTTCCCCCGACTTCATCGGCGACACCATCGCCACGATGTACGCCGCTGAAACCGCGCTTTTCGTGGTCGACGCGGTCGACGGCCCCCAGGTGATGACCACCAAACTGTGGAAAGAAGCCCGCAAGATGAAGATTTCGGGCGCCATTTTCATCAACCACATCGACCGCGAGCACGCCGACTTCGACAGCGCCATCGTCGCGCTGCAGGCGCGTTTCGGCAAGCGCGTGTGCCCCTTGACCATCCCCATCGGGCAGGAAGCCGATTTCAAGGGCGTCATCGATATCGTTCGCATGAAGGCGCGTTATTTCGGCGCCGACGACACCGAAGAGCGCGTGGAGGACATCCCCGCCGACCTGGAAGGCCGCGCCAAC
>CAMORQ010000348.1 GCA_946623915.1 uncultured Coriobacteriaceae bacterium
ACGAGTGCCGCTCCAGGTGCGGGCGCCGCGGCGGACACGAGCGCCGCTCCGGACGCCGCAAGCGGCCAAGCGCAGCAAGCCCCGCCGACCCAGGGTCTGAAATGCCCCCACTGCGGATCGAGCGACGTGAAGCAAGTCGAGGGCAGCCACCCCACGCTGATGGGCTTCGTGTGGCTTCCTGCCGTCGTCGCGGTGTTCGTCTCCTTCTTCCTGGGAATGATCGTGGCGATATTCATTGCCCTCGTGGGGTACGCGATCTTTTTCGCCATGTACATGCACGGCGGAAACGCCCTGATGGGAACTACCGATAAGGTCCACTACCGCTGTTCCTTGTGCGAACACATCTTCACCCAGTAATCGCATCCCTTCGGTTTCAGGGAGCTTCCGACCCAGACGACACCCGTTGGACGAAAGCGATTGGGGCGGTTGGCCGGATTCCACACAACGAAACGAACGGAGGCGCCGCGCTTCATCACGCGTCGCGCTCTGGCACCGTGCGCCAGCATCGCCTTTTGGCACCGCGCGGCGACATCGGCCACGCACAACACCACCATCCTCGTCGGGATGAGCTACGGTTTACCCGGTAATCTGATTCACCGCATCCTTGTACGCCGCCATCAGGACGTTGGCATCCAGGCCATACGTCACGCTGTCGAAACCGCGGCTGGCCCACAGGCGGGCGTGATCCACCGTGCCTGCGAAAATGTAGGACTCTTTGCCATTGGCCTGGCACGCCGCGAGCACGCGCTCGACAGCATCCAACAGCCGCGGGTCGTCTAGCGCAAGGGGGATGCCAAGGTCGATCGAAAGGTCGAAGGGCCCCACGAAGATGCCATCGACGCCGGGCAGCGCAGCGATCTCTTCGATATGCTCGAGCGCTTCCGCCGTTTCGCACTGCGGGATGACCTTGGAAAGACGGTTCGATTCGGCCATGTAGGACTCCACGTTCGCGGACCGGTCCCGTAAACCCCAACCAGTCGTGCGGTTCGGACAATACCCGCGCTTGCCAAGAGGCGGGAACTTGGCGGCCTCCACCAGCCGCTCGACCTGCTCGACCGAGCGGATGTTGGGCACCACCAATCCTCGTGCGCCGATGTCAAGCATGCGCAGCACGTAAGGCCGATGCACGCTTCCGATGCGGACGAATGGGAGCACGCCATGGCACTCGGCCGCCAGAATGAAGTCGGCGACGCTCTCTTCCGAAAAGCACCCGTGCTCTGTGTCGATGATCACGTAGTCAAGGCCCGTTTGACACAGCGCCTCCATAGCGCCGCGCCCGCCCAATTCGAAGAACGTCCCGAACGTCGTGCCCGAAACGGACACTGCATCCACGCAACCTGTTCCACCGACCGCTTGTGCGGCATCGTTCATATCGCCCACCTCCTTGCGACCCAGCCCAATCGGGCCGAAACTCCAATGCGATACTACTACGGCCAAGGGCTCATTGACGCCACATTGACGAACCGATACCATCGCATCGAGGAAAGGGGATTCATGTTCAACCGGCTTCCAAACGACATCGTCATCGCCGAAGCCGAAGGGCACCGCGCTGGGCGCAGGGCTGCCAAGCACATGCCTGCGGAATTTGCGAACCTATTCTGGGCGCTGCACGAGAACTGGGTCTCGGTTGCCGTCAAAGCGCCAAGGATCCCCTGCTCGACGGTGCGGCGCATGGCCGCCGGCGGAAGGCTGGCAGCGTGACTGGCCGCCGCACAAGGCTGTGGTGCTCGCACGCCTCGGGGCTCGAGGCCCCCGAGGGTGCCGAGGCCGTCGTCGAGCTACTGCCCGACCGGGTCGAGACGTCGTGCGCGGGCAAGGTGTTCTCGTTGGAAAAGCACCGCATCAACGAGGTTCGTCTCGATAGCGAGATCATCTACGGCCCGCCTCGGCCAAGCCTGCTCGGAGCGGTAATCGGCGCCGAGCACGGCGCATTGGGTGCAGCGATCGGAGCAGGACTGTTCGCGCGGAGCCACGCAGTCGACAGCGACCTGTTCCTCATATTCGACTACGATGGGGGCGCGGGGCAACTCGTGTTCGCATGCGACAGGTCCCAACCCCTGCTAACGGGCGACGCGTTCGCGCCGAGGAAGTTCCTGAAGGACTTCCGCAAAGGGAAGGGTTACGCCGCTGACCAAGCCGCAAATGCACCTGAATAGACTTACCTTGAGCATCGGAAGCACTCCCCCGACTTCGTCGGGCAAGGCCATCTCCTGCCTGAAGGTGACGCAACACGAGACTTCAACCGATCTGGTCTACAGATGCTCGCAAGCATGCTACCAGCGCGAACCGGAGCTACGCGGTCGCTCCACCTCTTCGATATCCCAGTCCATCCTAGGCCTCCTTGACGGGCAGCTCGGGGACGTAGCAGACCTCGGCCAGCGCGGCGTTGCGCTCCAGGGTTCCCTTGGGGACGAACGCGACCTCGTAGCCCAGGATCGAGAGCATCCTCTGCACGTCCGCCATGCCCGGGTTGGACGAATCCTTGGGCCTTCCCGCCAGGGCGGTCTGCGAGTTGAGCCCGAGCTCCTCGGCGAAGGCGGCCTGGGTCAGCCCCGACTGCCTCATG
>CAMORQ010000349.1 GCA_946623915.1 uncultured Coriobacteriaceae bacterium
GTGCTTTCGGCGCCTTCTGTCTTCGTTGAAGGGGGCGTGGTTGAGGCGGCCCGCACCAAGGCGGTTACGGTCGATGAGGTTCGCGACCATGTCGATCGGTTCGGGTCGACGCCCTTCGTGCTGAAGGGGCTGGATGTGCGTCTTGATGAAGGCGTCGGCATGGGTTTCTCGGCCCTGCATCATTTGCGTGCCGATGCGGCCGATGCTTTGCAGGAAGCGATGCTTGCGCCGTGGGCGGGGCGCGCGCTACCCAAGCGGGAGCGCGCGAAGCGCCCGGCGCACAGACAACGCACTGCTTCCACGTCGGTCTCAGTGGGCGTGTGGGCCACCAATCCTGCTTGTGCACGTGCGGCGCGCAAAGCGGGGGCCGACGCCGTCTATGTGCCTGCGCTTAACTACCGGCGGGGCGAAGGCGTGGTGGCTGGACAGCGCAGCCAGACGGGGGAGAAGGCGGATTATCCCTCCGAAACAATTGTCGCCCTTCCGACCATCGGGCACGATGCGGTTTCCGGATCGCGCGAAGCGAAGTGGTCGTTCGATCCTTGGGAGGTCGCTGCTGCGTCGGATGTGGTGTTTGCCGACGACATCGGCAGCGTGCTGCGCGCTTTAGACGAAGGTCGTCGCGTGGAAGTGGGCCCGCACGTTCCGGTGACCAACGCGCTGACCCTTGCTTATTTGGAAGACTTGGGTGTCGAAAAGATCTGGCTTTCGCCTGAGCTGTCCCTGGCCCAGATTCGCGAAATGGCTGCAGAATCTCGCATCGCTTTGGGGTTGTTCGTCTCTGGCGCCGCAGAGCTGATGGTCACCGAGCACTGCCTGCTGCAAAGCCAAGGACCCTGTGCTCAGAACTGCGATTCGTGCCCACGCAGGACAAGCCCGCATTATTTGAAGGATCGCAAGGGCTACAACATGCCGGTCGTTACCGATTGCTGTGGGCGCAGCCATTTGTACAACGCCGTGCCTCTGGATGTACTTCACTTGGCCCCCGACCTTATTGCCGCTGGCATTTGCTCGTTCATGGTCGATACCACGTTGCTCAACACGGCCGAAACCTCTGCGGCGGTTGCCCGTGCCGTGCGCGCGCGTGATTTGGCGCTTCGTACAGGCGATGCGATCGGTAAAATGGAGGGTGCTACGACCGGACACATGTTCCGGGGCGTTTCCTAAAGGTGTTTCCTGCAGTGCATGCGGCGCGTTGCGCGACGAATGCGCATGCTACAATACTGCACCGTGATTTCGTGCCGGCTCGCAATGCGTGCCCGTGGAAATAGGAGAGAAGAAGGATGCTTTCAGCCGAAGAACAACTGCACATCATCAAGTCCGGCGTTGCCGACATCGTTCCCGAGGAAGCTTTGTTGAAAAAGCTGAAAGAGGGACGCTCCCTGAACATCAAGCTGGGCGTAGACCCCACAGCTCCCGACATCCATCTGGGGCATGCAGTGCCGCTTCGCAAGCTGCGCACGTTCCAAGACCTTGGCCATCAGGTCATTTTAATCATCGGCGATGGTACGGCGCTTATCGGCGATCCGTCCGGACGCAATTCCACGCGTCCTCAGCTCACGCCCGAGCAGGTGGCTGCCAACGCGCAGACCTATGTCGATCAGGCGTTCAAAATCCTCGATCCGGACAAGACGACGCTTGTGCACAACGCCGACTGGCTGCTTGCCCTGAATCTGGAAGGACTTCTGAAGGTTGCGAGTAACTTCACGGTCGCGCGCATCCTCGAGCGCGATGACTTTCATAACCGTTACACGCAGCAGCTGCCCATCGGTGTGCACGAATTCCTCTATCCGATGATGCAGGCTTACGACAGCGTGCAGATTAAAGCCGACGTGGAGCTTGGCGGCACCGACCAACTGTTCAACTTGCTCGCCGGACGCGAGCTCATGGAAAAGATGGGCATGGAACCGCAGGTGTGCTTGACGCTTCCGCTTCTGGAAGGCACCGACGGCGTGCAGAAAATGAGCAAGTCCTACGGCAACTACATCGGCCTCACCGACGATCCCAACGACATGTTCGGCAAGGTCATGAGCATACCCGACGAATTGCTCGTGAAATACTTCCGCCTGGCATCCACCATGCCAGTCGATGAAATCGATGCTCTCGAAGAGGCCCTTGAGCGCGGCGAGGCCGACCCCAACCAGACCAAGCGCTCACTCGGCCGCAACATCGTGGCCGCCTACTACGACGGTGCGACCGCCGAGGCGGCCGAAGACCATTTCGTACGCACTGTGGTGAACAAGGAAGTCGACGAAGGCGACGTGGTCGAATGCTCCGTTGATCTGACGCCCAACGATGAAGGTTTGGTGTATTTGGCCAAGCTGCTCGTTGATTGCGGAGCCTGCTCCAGTACAGGAGACGCCCGCCGCTTGATCGACGGTGGTGGTGTGAAAGTGGGCGACGAGGCCCTTCCCGCGAAATCCTACAACGTCGACCCCGCCATTCTGCAAGGCAAAATCATCTCCGCCGGCAAACGCAAGCACTACAGGTTCGTGTAATCCCGCTAGCGCGCCGAAGAGCGTGCCAAAGGGGTCAGGCATAATGTCTCGCCGAGCGCGCCG
>CAMORQ010000350.1 GCA_946623915.1 uncultured Coriobacteriaceae bacterium
AGCCGGAGCAGCGGCGGAAGCGGAAGCCGCCGCAGAAGCCGCATCCTCTTCGGCAGCACGCAGCTGAGTTTGCAGGCTGTCGATCTGCCCCATGAGTTCGTCGATGGAAGCAGAAACCTGTTCAAGGAACACGTCGACTTCGTCTACGTTGTAGCCCTTGCGGTCGACCGAGAAGCTTACATTGTCTACGTCATGAGCAGTAAGTGCCATTTTTAATCCCTTCGTTTTTCTGCCCTAACCTCACTAGCGGGAAACGCTAGAGGATACCTACCACCAAACTAACGAGTAATTGTAATACAAGTATAGCCACAACAGGGCTTATATCCACCGCACCTCCAATAGACGGTATGAACCTGCGGAACAAATTCAGGTAAGGGTCGCATATCTTCTGAAGGAAGCGGTAGATGTCGGACATAACACCGTCGCGCGGAATGGGAAACCACGAGAAGATGCAGTACACGAACACGATGAGCGTGTAGAGGTTCGCGAGCTGAACGATGAGGTATTTCACACGTCCCCCTAGATGACGCCCTGCGAACGCAAGCGTGCGAGCTCGTCTTCGTCGAGCCCGGAAACGCGCGTGATGGCGAACACCTTATCCGCGATGCAGTCGACCGTCGCATCAAGCGCGCTGGCGACGCCGAAAGAAAAGTCCAGAATGCGCTTGGACAGCTGGCTGGGCGTGTTGCGCAGGGACAACACGACCGCGTCCCCCGCCCGCAGCATGCGTGCGACGTTTTCGACTTCGTTGTACGCGACGGGCGAAATGACGCTGACGCTTCGTGTGGGCCTATGGCTGGTAGCCGCACCGGCCTCGTAAACGCGATATGGATCGTAGCCACCCTCGCCGCCTGCAGACGCCCCTGCCCCGCCGTCGAATCCGCGGGAAGCCGACGACCTGAAGCTCGATTCAGAACGGCTGCTGCCAGCGGACGGAATGGGATCGTTTTCCGAACCGGAAAGCGCGTAATCGCTCGCATGACCCACGGAGTTGCGCGAAAAGCCGTTCGGACGGCGCGCGGGCAGCGGATCGCGGTTCAGCGAATCGGGAATGCGCGTGGAGTTGCGAAGGTCGTCCATGCTGACCAACTGAGGGTGCGTCGTGGAGCGACGTGCGGGAGAGCCGGCGCGCTCGCGGCGCGTGCGCGTGGTGACCGTCCCGTAGGCAGAGTCGTCGGAAGAACCGGTCCTGTCGTATTCGTTGTCGTCGTAAGAGCCGAACTCATCGTAGTTGTCGGCGTAGGCATCGTAGTCTTCGCCATAGAGCTCTTCGTCGAAGCCTTCTTCTTCACCGCCGCCGATTCCCAGACGGTCTTTGATGTTGTCGAGAAATGCCATTGGTCGCTCCTAGCTCCTTTTCTTGTCCGTTTCAGACGGCCAGTGCGCATTTGCGCTTCTTGCTGTGTTTACCACAATATATGCTATTTTATGCGAAATCGGCACTAAATACAGCCCTTCCTACACGAATTATTGTTGCACCGGCCTTAATTGCAGCGGGCCAGTCCTCGCTCATGCCCATGGAAAGCTGCTGCAGACTCCCCTTTTCCAGGATGGAAAGGCCCTCGAGCGAATCGCGCAGGCGCCGTAAATCGTCGAAGCAACGGCGTGCAGATTCGAGGTTGCCTCGCGGTGCCATAGTCATAAGGCCGCGCACGTTGACGTGCTCGAGGGCAGCCGCAGCTTCCAGAAACGCCGGGGCGTCCTGCGATGGCAGACCCCCCTTCGCCTCTTCACCGGAGTTTATCTCGAGCAGAATGTCGATGGACCTACCCAGCTTGGAGGCGGCGGCATCGAACTTGGGCAAGTGCTCGAGCTTGAACACCGAATGCACAAGGTGCGCGCAGGATACGATGTCGGCGATGCGCCGGGACTGGACGTTGCCGATGAAGTGCCAATGCGCCTGCGGGAACGCCGCATGTTTTTCGAGCAGCTGGTCGGGGCGGTTCTCGCCGAATTCCATAGCACCCGCGCCCACAGCTTCGCCCACCTTATCGGTGCCGACCGTTTTTGACACGGAGACCAGCAGGACTTCGGCAGGGTCGCGACCGCAATCGCGGCAGACCGCATCGACTTCGGCCCGGACGGCTCTATACTGCTCTGCTACACCCACAACGCAGCCTCCTTATCGGGGAAAACGACACGCGAAAGCACCGTGGCGGCCCGTCACGCCGCCTTCGGCGCGATAACTGAAGAAACGATCCGTGTTGCACGCCGTGCAGATTCCCATGTCGGCTATCCTCTTTTCGTCGGCACCGACCTGCACAAGATCGGCGCGCACCGCAGCCCCTAGATCGATGTGGCGCGCATCCACCACACCTGCCGGCAATTCGGCGGCGAAGGCTGAAAACGTGTCGTCGCCCACCCCGAAACATGACGTATGGATATAGGCTCCGATATAGGCGTTTACGTTGCCGGGTGCGCATTGTACAGCGTCGCACAATGCCTTCAGGGAAAGGGATGCCAGATGACCTACGGTGCTTCGCCATCCGCAATGAACGACGGCGAACGCACCCGAGACTGCCACGAGGATCAGGGGAAGGC
>CAMORQ010000351.1 GCA_946623915.1 uncultured Coriobacteriaceae bacterium
CCGGCTTCGTGCTGCTCAGCGATGTAGTACCTGATGCGATTCTGGAAATTCGCTACTACTCCACCTACAACTTCGTGGGCGAGCGCATCGACGGCTACGAAGAGCCGCTCGCATTCCTTACCAAGGAAGCCGCCGCAGCGCTCAAGGAAGTAAGCGACGACCTCGTGGCGCGCGGGTATCGCCTTAAGATTTACGACGCGTATCGCCCGCAAATGGCTGTCAGCCATTTCGTCGAATGGGCGCAGGATATCGACGACACGCGCATGAAGCAGTACTTCTACCCCGAACTGGAAAAGGACGTGCTGTTCCTTCAGCGCTACATAGCCGAATATTCGGGCCACAGCCGCGGCAGCACCGTAGATCTAACGTTGTTCGACATGACCACTGAAAAGGAAGTGGACATGGGCGGCACATTCGACTACTTCGGCAAGCTAAGCCACCCCGACTACACCGACATCACCGATGAGCAATACGCCAACCGCATGCTGTTGCGCGAGGCCATGCTGGCCCATGGATTCAAACCCTACGATGAAGAATGGCGGCATTTCACCTTGGAAGACAAACTGTACCCGGACACGTACTTCACCTTCCCCATCAACAGCGAGTCGCTTGCTGCCGCGTAGCTGCGGGTGTCGGCGTACGGCGGAAAAGACCGCGTTCGCATCGTGGTTTGCATGGTACAGTGATGCAGGGGCAGCCCTGCATCACTTTGTATTTTGCCGATCTCGACGGCAAGGCTGGTTTCGGACGGTACACCGAAGCCGACTTTTAACATCATCTTCTGGCACCTTGGACGAACAAAACGTTGACAGGAGGACACCATGCGCTCGTACGAACAGGAGAACATCGCTCGAATAAGGCCGTATCTTCCCGAATGCATGGTGCTGCTGAAACGAAACGGCGCTTTCCCCCTCGACGGACCCTGCAAAATCGAAGCAGTTGGAGCCGGGGTGCGCAACACGGTGAAAGGCGGCTCCGGTTCTGGAGAAGTGAACTCGCGCCACTTCGTTAACATCGAGCAAGGTCTTGAAGATGCCGGCTTCACGCTTGTGAACAAGCAATGGCACGATGCGTACGCCGCACGCTTCTCGGAAGCGAAAACGGCCTTCCGCAAAGACATCAAACGCAAGGCCAAGGAACAGAAAGTGAACTTTTTGGCCGCTTCTCTGGGTGCCGTGCTACTGCAGCCCGAATACGATATAAAGCTCGACCTTTCGGCAGACGCCGCCATCTACGTCGTTTCCAGGCTTTCGGGCGAAGGCAACGATCGCAAAAACGCCAAAGGCGACTTTCAGCTTACCGACAGCGAGGTGCGCGACATACTGGCACTCGACGCCGGGTACGAGCGCTTCATGCTCGTGGTCAACGCCGGAGGCCCCGTGGACCTTACCCCTGTGGCAAACGTGGGAAACATCCTGGTCATGTCCCAGCTCGGCGTCGAAGGAGGCGCCGCTGTGGCAGACGTGCTTCTGGGCGCGTCCTACCCTTCAGGCAAGCTGACGACCACCTGGGCGGCATGGGAGGACTACTGCCAGACCGGCGATTTCGCGAACCGCGACGACACGCGCTACCGGGAAGGCATCTACGTCGGATACCGCTATTTCGACGCGGCGGGAAAAACGCCCCTGTACCCCTTCGGGTTCGGAATCGGCTACACCGATTTCTCTATGGGCGATCCGCACTGCACCTGCACGGGAAGCCGCATCATGGTGGAGGCAGACATAGCGAACACGGGAGGCCTTCCCGGCAAAGAAACGCTTCAGGTTTACGTCTCCTGTCCACCCGGGGTGTTGGACCGCGAACGCAAATCGCTTGCTGGATTTGCGAAAACAAGCGAGCTCGAGCCCGGTCAGTCGCAGCCGGTCGAAGTGTCTTTCGACATCTGCGACCTAGCCGGGTTTGACGCCGATACCGCCCGATACGTGCTCGAAGCAGGGACGTATGTCGTGCTTGCGGGAACAAGCAGCGCCGATGCTGCAGCATGCTGCACGTTCGAACTCGAGCAGGATGTGGTCGTGCGCCAGACCAAAAATCTGTTCGGTCGCACAGACTTCAACGACATGGCGATTGGGCCCAAAGAGGCCTTCCCTTCCGAAGGCCTTCCCCGTTTGCAGCTCGATCTTTCCCACCTGGAAGCGGAGGAGGTCGACTACGACTGCCCGGCGCCCGACATTTCCGAACTCGCGTTGCTGACCGACAACGGACTGGCCTCTTTGAACATGGGCGCCTTCGACCCCAGAAGAGGCGCCCTCAGCGTGATAGGAAACGCATCGCAAAGCGTTGCGGGCGCGGCGGGCGAATCCACGTCTGCACTGAAAGACGTTGGGATCGATCCGCTTGTCATGGCAGACGGCCCCGCTGGACTTCGTCTGTCTAAGGAGTTCTACGTAGACGAAAAGGGCGTGCATTCCGTTGGGCTGCCCATCCCCGAATCGCTCGTCGAAATGCTGCCCGGCCCGATGCAATGGGCCCTAGCCCGAAAGCCGCACCTCAGAAAGGGCATAGAGATTCAGAACCAGTACACCACCGCG
>CAMORQ010000352.1 GCA_946623915.1 uncultured Coriobacteriaceae bacterium
GGGGTGTCGCAAGCAAGACGATTCGAATGCCGTACAATACATAACGTAGCTGTTTTCCTCAGAGAAAGGTGATTACCCATGGCTATTTTCGAGCGCATTGCAGACATCCTGCAGGCAAACATCAACGACCTCATCGACAAGGCCGAAGATCCGGTAAAGATGGTCAAGCAGCTCATCCTCGAAATGGAGGGCGACGTTGATGAAGCCACTCAGGCCCTGGGCCAGGCAATGGGGTCCCAGAAGCTGGCTGCCAAGGAACTGGCAGATGCCAAGGCGAAAGTTGCCGACTGGGAAGACAAGGCCAAGCTGGCTCTGCGCAACGACAACGAAGGTCTCGCCCGCAAGGCGCTCGACGCCAAGGTCGGCCTAGACGAGCAGGTTGCTGCCCTGCAGGCTTCCTACGACGGCATCACCGAGCAAGTTGACAAGCTGAAGGACCAGGTCCAGACCCTGAAGATGAAGCTGGAAGAGGCCCGCAGCCGCCAGAACGTCCTGATCGCCCGCGCCAAGATGGCCGAAGCTTCCCAGGGTGTTGCAGAATCCATCAGCTCGGTTGACACCGACTCCGCTTTCGCCAAGCTCGACAAGCTGGAGCGCAAGATCGTTGAGCAGGAATCCGTGGCCGAAGCCATGACCGAAATCGACGGTATGGATCTTGCCACCGAGCAGACCTTCGACGAGATGGCCCACAACGCTGCCGTCGACGACGAGCTCGCACGCCTGAAGGGCGAACTTGGTCTGTAAGCGACCACGTTCGGGCTGTTACGTATAAGCCCGAGTGCTACACTACACGTGTGTAGCAACATGTTTTCTGCCGGGGCTGCCTAAGCGCAGCCCCGGATCCCGCAACGCTAGAGAGGACGGGCACCATGGATATGGACGCGCTGATGTTTGAAATGATGATCGACTTCTTCCTGTTCCTCTTCGTTGTTTCGGTTATCGTCTTCCTCATTCAACGCGTTCGCGGAAGTAGGTCGACCACCGCCAAGCCGCAACAGGCTCAGCAACAGGTTGCCAATCCGTCGCAGATTGTCGAAGACATCAAGATGACGCAAACCACACAGACCACGGATGCCGTGCAGATCCTTGACGATCTAGGCGAAGCATCTCCGGGGTATCGCCATTACTGCGAGCTTGTCGGCACGTCGCAGACTTCCGGCGGCGTAATGGCCCCCTACAGCAAGCGCGAAGTGGCCTACTACGACCTGCGCTGCTACCGCATCGAAAGCCGCGAAGGCCGTGATGTGGAAACGCTGATCGCCCACGAGAAGTCTATCGACCCGTTCTACTTCACCGATAACTCCGGCGAACAGCGCATTCATGTGGACCTCGATTCATTCGGGAGCCACGTGATTTTAGTTAATTCGACTAATCGCGTCGAAGGTCCCAACTCCGACGTTTCCGATGCCCTGAACCAAGCCATGGCAAAGCACGGTGCCGGTTCGTCGCCGCGCGTCAGCTTTTCTGCGCGCGCCCTCGATGCCGCCGAAACGGGCGCCAACTGGCTTGCAGGCGCCACCGAATGGACCCGTCGCGGCCTTGCGCAGGCAGCTTGGAAGGCTGGCCAGTTTGGATCGACGTTCTTCGGCTACCAGCCTGCCTTCGCGTATGCAGGCGCCGGTTTCGATGCGTCGCCTGTCCTGGACACCGAAAAAGGCAGCGTCAAGTTCATGGGCGGCCCCGACGACAGCGGTCCTATCGGCCGCAAGCGCGGCATGGGCAGGGGTGGCTTCACCGTCGGCTTTGGCAGCTATCCTCCAGGGCTGGACAGCTTCCTAGGCGGAGCGCTTTCCGGCGGACGCATGGGCGGCTATGGCGGACCTTTCATCTACGGCGGCCGCGGTTCGAGCGTGACGGAAACCCTGCTCGGTGTTGGTCTGGGCATGTTGCTTTCGGGCATCAACACCACCGCGCAAACCACGTCGTACCAACCGGCCACGCAGGCGCCCAGGGACAGCTTCCGCGGATACCGCATCATCGAAGACGTAGTTCCGCTTGGTTGCCCCATCTACGGCCTGGGCGAAATCTACCGCACCGGAACCGACGTGCACATCGGCAAATCGGTTTCGGCAAGCTATCCTTCCAGCTTCTTCGCCTGCAAGCACGAAGCCGAAGTAATCGAACACCTGAGCAAGTAGGTTCCGCCGTTCTACGAACGGCGGAACGGGCCGACGCTGCGGGCCGCGGACGCACCCGGCCTCGCCCCTTGTTTTCCGCCTTGCGTACCGAAGTACGCGGCGGCTGAAAGGCGGGGCGATTCCGGGCGCGGCCGCGGCCCTCGCTGACCCTTCGACCACCTGCGGGTCCCCGCGGACGGCGGAACGAGCCGACGCCGCGGCCGTGGCCACGGCCGCACCCAGCGGGGCTAGATGCTATCCATATCTTTACATCCTGGAGACCATGCCGAGCTGGTTACATCGAGGCTGGGCCAGCATGCTACTTCGTGCAGCCGATGGCGCCACTGAGGCCCGCGGTGCTGTTTTCGCCAATCGGCGCCTGTTTTTGTTTTGGCAATTCAATACGGTT
>CAMORQ010000353.1 GCA_946623915.1 uncultured Coriobacteriaceae bacterium
CAGCGCGTGTGCAGCAGCGGTCCCTACGCCTACGTGCGGCACCCCATGTACTCCGCCATCGTCGTGTGGTGCGTCTCTGTGGTCATGGTGTTCCCGAGCGCGTGGGTGGCGCTGGTCGCCGGCGTGGTGGCGGTGACTATCGTGGTGCGCACGGTTCTCGAGGACGCGATGCTGGCGGACGGACTGCCGGGCTATTCGGAGTATCGGGCCAAAGTGCGATGGAAGCTCGTGCCCTTGGTTTGGTAAGATGAAAAGACGGGTGCTTTTCATCATTGGGACGAATAATGACGAAATGCACCCATCCCTTTTCATCCTTTTCATCGTGCTTCGGTCAGGGCGTCAGCTTGAAGGGCTTTACTTCGCGCCGGCGGATCTCTGAGCTGTTATCCTATCGTTCGAAACCTCGGCGCACCAGTCCTTGATGCCGCAGTGCGTGCAGGTCACCTTGCGGGTGGTGGGGGTGTGCTTGGCGAAGAACCATTCGGTTCCTTGCGGCACGAACACCCCGCGGCAGTGTGGGCAAAGGTAAGCCGTCCGCCTGCGGTATGCCCTCAAAACCAAACCTACCACTACGATGATGAATGGCAGGACGACTGCGAATGGCCGCCAGTCTCCGGTTACGATCCACCAGGCGATCGCGCCTATTTCCACTACGTCAACAACGATTCCGATGGCAAGCATCGCCTTGTAGAACGGTGCGAGCTCGCTTTCCCACATGCTGGCTTTCCTCCGCATGATGTCTTCCATGTCGGGGACGGTCTCGGCGGGGAGCTCACCTGTCGCGTCGATAGAGTCGATCATGGCGGCGATGCGCATTCTGGCCTGAGTGCGCTCCTCGAGCTCCGCTGCGAGCTTTGCGTCCTGGGCCTCCAGGATGTCGCGGAGCACGGTGGGCGAGGCGTCGCTTTCGAGGAAGTCGCGTATGTCGGATAGCTTCAGGCCGAGCGACTTCAACAGCAGCACCTTGCGCAGCTTGGCGGCGTCGGCTTCCGTGTATACGCGACGCCCTCCCTCGGTAAGGTCGGAAGGTGGCAGCAGCCCCTTCTCGTCGTAGTATTGCACGGTACGCACACTCACCCCGCACGCCTGGGCAAGCTCGCCCGTCGAGTACGTTCTCTTGTTGTCGGTTACGTTGTCCGGCATGGAAACCACCTCCTTTCTAGGTGCATCATGCAATATCACGCTGCGTGACGAGCAAGCCCTTTTCGGGATTATTTTCGCACCACGTAAGGTGATTTTTCGTTCGGGGAGCCTAGGATTGATATGTACGCCAATATGCTGTACAATCTATAAAAAATCTGACTCGACGAAGGGGCGGACATGCCGATTGCGATTCTGGAAAACGAGACCAAGAGCATGCGGTTCGATTTGCGCGTAGAGCCAAGCCGTAAGTCTGCCTACGAGCGAGCCGCGGCCATCAACGGCCAGACCGTGTCGCAGTGGACGCTGGCCAACCTCGATGCGGCTGCCGAGCGCGACATCGCGGCAGCGCGCACGCTCTATCTTACCGACGAGGCGTTCGCTCAGGTTTGCGACATGCTCGACAATCCCGTCCCCGACGAGCTCCAAGAGCTCATCGACAGGAAGCCGATATGGGTCTAGTGGGGTTCACGAAGCCGGAGCAGCCCTCGGACTCTACCATATTCTCCGGTTTTCGCAGCGGCGCCGAGCCCATCGACGGCTGGGTCTCGAGATATGCAGCCAAGGCGAAGCAGCGCGGAACCGCTGTGGTATACGTTGTGCGCCCCGTGTACGACGATGGGCCCGCAGGCCGCGCAGCGGGCTTCTACACGCTCTCCGCTTATTCCCTGCGCCGCACTGCCGTATCGGCAAGCTGGGTAACGCGCAACACCCCTGACGATATTCCCGCCATCTTGCTGGGCATGCTCGCCGTCGATGACGCCTACCGTGGCCAAGGGCTTGGAAGCGCCCTGCTGCAGGATGCGCTAATAAGGGCGCGATTCGTTGCCGACAACATCGGCGCGAAGGTCCTCGTCGTCGACCCGTTGACCCCGGAGCTCGAAAGCTTCTACGGAAAGTTCGGGTTTCGCGAAATAGCCGAAACCGGCATGATGGCCGCAAGGCTGTAAACAAGCCTGCGCCAAAAGGCGCCGAACAGGATGGTGCGCCCACACTCTACGGAAAAGCTATGCGACAGAGGAACGACAGACATCGCGGCTTGTCAACTGCAGCGACGCCCAGTTGAGCGAGGCCGACGTCAGCGAAAAACCAGCGACGGACGCGATTCGGTCCGTTTATGCCGTCGTGAGTCGTAGTGCGCCATCGTGCGCAATCGGCTTACTACCTGCGGAAACACATCTGTACTGTAGTAAGGCGCAGCACGGTGTAGAACCAGTGTTTTATTCCCACTAAAGAGACGCATGAGAAACCCGCTTTCAAATCGAGCCTGCAAATCCGCTGGCCAAAGGCTTAAGGTCAGGACATCCTTTCGCCTCGGCGAGTTGATTGGTACGAATCTGGTACGAATCGTGCTTGAATTCGTACCAGATTCTCTTAACGGAC
>CAMORQ010000354.1 GCA_946623915.1 uncultured Coriobacteriaceae bacterium
AAGGGGGGTGTCTGGTGGTCACCGAATACAGCGAGCGGATGCAAGACTACATGGCTCAGGAAGGCCTGTTCGACGTGCTTATAACCAAGGTGCCGGCGAAAGGTTGAGACCCGGTCCCCAAACAGTTGGTTCAGCTGATAACGAATGAGGCCGCAGCCTACTACAGCACCCATCTGACGTGCTACGAAGGGCGTCTGGGCAAGGTAGTGGTCAACGGCAACATGGTGCCCGAAAGCTCCGAGGGCGTTATTGCCCTGGACTATCTGGGTACGGAGCGCGAGATGATTATTGCGACTGGGACCCGCCCTTTGGTGGCGATGCGCTGCTAGAACGCATGCGCCCGCTCACATGATGCACAGCTCTTTCGCCGACCTGTCTTGGTTGCTTCTCTTTCGCTGCTTTCCGCATGTCTTTGCACGCGTGAAGGAGGGTGAAGGCTTTCGTGCTCCGCCCCGCTGTTTTTGTCGATCGGCCCCCTTTTTGGCAATTCAACCCAGTTGTGAGGTTTTTCTCTCTCCAGAGCCTCACAACCGGTTTGAATTGCCAAAACAGCCCTTTATTTCGGACGCAACCGGAGCGCAAGCAAGAGGGCTTGCGGCTGGACATGCGCGGGACGTTAGCGGGGACGAATGCAGTTGGCAAGTGGTCGTCCGCGGTTGAAGTTGGACTCAGCCCGCAGAAACAACCGTAGACCCAAATATGTATGCATTTTCGGCTCCGGTAAACAGAATCTTCTAAATTGGGCGGTGTGAGTGCCAATGGGTGGGTTTGCTTCTACAATTGATTGGTAAATCGAATAGGGAAGGTGGATTCATGGACATCATCGAAGCAATCGAGAAGCGCATATCGTGCCGCGCGTTCGAACAGAGGCCGCTGGATGCGGAAACGTATCAGGCGCTTGCGGACGAAGTGGCGCGCATCAACGAGGAGAGCGGTCTGAGATTCCAGCTGTACGGGCCGCGCGAAGATGGGACGGCCATTGACATGGCACCGAACATGTTCGCGGGCAACCCGCCGTGCTATGCGGCACTCGTGGGACCGGTTGGTCCTGAGCCCGAGGAGCAGTTGGGTTACTACGGAGAGCGGTTGGTATTGTTCGCCACGCAACTGGGATTGGGTACTTGCTGGGTTGCCAGCACCTACGACCAGGCGACCACGCGCGCCGAAATCGGCGAGGGCGAAAAACTTCACGATGTGGTGCCCATTGGATACGCTCCCGCGAAGATGCCTCTGCGTCAGCGCACCATCCGCACAGGTATACGCGCACGCGACAAGAAGCTTGCCGCCATGTGGAAAGGTCCGACGCCGCTGGGTGATGCTCCCGAATGGATCCAGGCATGCATCAGCGCCGTGCACAAAGGCCCCTCCGCCATCAACGAGCAGCCTGTTGTGTTCGTGCAGGATGCAGACGGCGCGCCCGTCCGCGCAACGGTGCCCGAAGTGCGTCGCGGCTTGGAATACACCGATATGGGGATTGCGAAGCTGCATTTCGAAATCGTTGCGCGCGAATGTGGTATGCCAGGTACCTGGGAATGGGGCGACGACGGCGCGTTCGTGGTGGATTAGCCAATCGTGTTCGCACGAAGGCATTCGCTGGCACGGTAAGGACGGCTTGGTGAACACGATCGAAATCCTCTCGCTCGACGACGAGCGCGTGGCGGCGTTCGCCCGCCTTACCGAAGCGCAGCTGCGCAACAAGCTGGAACCCGAGTTGGGTGTGTTCATCGCGGAGAGCCCGAAGGTGATCAAGCGCGCGCTCGATGCGGGCATGGAAGCGCTGTCGTTCCTGGCGGAACGGGACAAGCTGCCGCTCGTCGAGCCGCTTGCGGCGCAAGCGGAGTGCCAAGGCGCGCCGGATGTTCCCGTATACACCGGATCGACCGAGGTTCTCACGCGGCTCACCGGTTTCGAGCTGACGCGCGGTGTGCTGTGCGCGATGCGCCGACCCGCGCTGCCTTCTGTATCCGATTTGCTTTCCACCTGTAGAAACGGCGATGCCGCGCGCCGCATCGCCGTGCTCGAGGGCATCGTGGACCACACCAACGTCGGTGCCATATTTCGCAGTGCCGCAGCTCTTGACATGGACGCGGTCCTCGCAACGCCCACTTGTTGCGACCCGCTTTACCGCAGGTGCGTGCGTGTGTCCATGGGGACGATTTTCCAGGTGCCATGGACGCGCATAGGCGACACGGTGCAGGATTGGCCAGACGCGGGAATCTCCCAGTTGAAAGCGTTGGGCTTCAAAACCGTCGCGCTTGCTTTGTCCGACGACGCGGTGCCCATCGACGATCCCGAACTGGCGTCGCAGGACAAGCTCGCACTCGTGCTGGGCACCGAAGGCGACGGCCTGGGGGCTTCCACGATTGCTTCATGCGATTTCGTAGCGCGTATTCCCATGCGAGAAGGCGTCGATTCGCTCAACGTGGCCGCCGCGAGCGCCGTGGCGTTCTGGCAGCTGAGGGCGTAGACTGGCGCCTACGTTCAGATAACCGCTTCTGCTGCTTTCACGCAGGCCGCCCGCTC
>CAMORQ010000355.1 GCA_946623915.1 uncultured Coriobacteriaceae bacterium
CACGCCCCGCCAGGCGAGGCCGAAAATGATGCACCCGCCATAGGAACATCGTGCTTTGCTATACTCACCTACCATGATTCGCCTATCCACACATCGCGGGGCTGTTGCCCAGGGAGTGCGCGTTCTGGTTCTTGCTGCTGCGACGCTTGCGTTGCTGTCGCTTGCGGCATGCGGAGCCACGTTGGAAAGCAGCGTCACCAGAAGCGTGACTCCGCCCTATTACAACTGGGACGGGTTCTCCCAAAGCGGACAGCGCTACACCTATACGGATGGCGCTACGGTTGCCAGCAAGACGGGCATTGATGTGTCGGAAGCCCAGGGCGTCATCGACTGGAATGCGGTACGCGCAGACGGCATCGAATTCGCCTTCATCCGCGTCGGCTACCGCGGATCCACGGAAGGCCATGTGTACCTGGACGACTATTACACGGCCAACATGCAGGGAGCGCGCGCGGCGGGCCTGCAATGCGGGGCGTATTTCTTCTCGCAAGCCGTGTCGATCGAAGAGGCGCAGGAAGAAGCGGCGTTTCTAATCGACGCCCTTGGAGGCACGCCGCTGGAGTACCCCGTCGTGTTCGACTACGAAATACACGTGTCGGGCGTGAACAGCCGCGCGAGCGGAGTTAGCGGCCAAGTGGCAACCGAAATCGCCCGCACATTTTGCGAAGCTGTCGAAGCAGCCGGCTACTCCACCATGATTTACGGAAACGGCAACGATTTGGGCCGGTTCGACTCGCGCTTCATGAAGGAGCGCCCTGTCTGGTTCGCCGAATACGGAGCGTTGCCCTCCTATAAGGAACGTTTTGTCATCTGGCAGTACACAAACGAAGGAACCGTCGCCGGCATCAGCGGCGCGGTCGATTTGAATCTAGAGCTTGAGGCCTGGAACGAGTAGGTACCGCAAGGCCAAGCTCTACCGGCACAGCAGGCAGCGCAAGATGGCTCTGTCGTCTGACGAGAATGGACACAGCCTGGTGCGACCCGAGCATTTCGCAGGTGACGCCGAAACGATGAAGTCCAGCCACACGCCAGCCAAGCGACTAGTTCGCGCGCCGATAGACCATGCCGTCTTGCACTGACCCGATGATCACACCCACGCCGAAGGTGGCCGCATGAATCATCTGGCCGCCGCCATAGTAGATGCCGGCATGCTGGCGCTTTTGGCCGCTTTCCTCGTGAATGACGCACACATCGCCCGGCTGCGGGTCCCACACCTGGGTGCCCCAACCGACAAGCGACCCCGTCCATCCAGGAGCATACGAGCCTGCCTGACTGTAACAGTAGTTCACGAATCCCGAGCAGTCGAAACCGCCGGCAGCAGGGCTTCGCCCGCCCCACACGTAATCCCAGCCCAGATACTGCAGGGCTACGTTAACGACACGCGTGCCCAAATCAGATGAGGTGTCGGGCTCTGGCTCTGGCTCTGGCTCCAGTTCCGGTTCCGGCTCGGGTTCGGGCTCCGGTTCTGGTTCCGGCTCGGGTTCGGGTTCTGGTTGCGGTTCGGGTTCGGGCTCAGGCTCGGGGGCAGCAGGCTGCGCAGGCGATTCGGAAGCGCCGTCGTCTTGCGCGGCGGGTGCAGAATCGGACGCGGACTCGGAAGCATCACCAGAGGCCGCTTCGCTCGTCGGCGCCGCGTCGTTGTTGGCCGGCTGTTGCGCGCTGTCCGAGGCTGTCCCACCCGACAAGGGCGACGCGGATCCCGTCGATGCGGATGTTCCAGCCGCATTCGATGCCGCTGCAGCCTCCCGTTCGGCATCGAGTTCGGCTATCGTCGCTTCCCATTCGGCCTGAGCCGCAGCACCTTGCTCGGCCAACTCGGAAAGCGTTCTCTGGTCGGTGATGGTGGCCATTTCGGCTTCGCGCGCGGCAAGCAGCTCGGCCGCTTCGGCTGACAGGCTCTCGTAGACTGCCTCCATATCGGCGACGGTGACCATGGCTTCGTCGTGCACCTTCTTGGCCTCGGCCGCTTCATGCGCCGCCGTTTCGCGCTGCACCGTGTAGGTCGTCTTCGCGTTGGCAAGCGCCTGGCGCGATTCCTTTGCCCGCTGCACAAGTGCTGCATCGGCGGCGTTCATCTGGTTGAGCAAATCCCAATTGGTCGCGAACTCCTCGAACGAGCTCGACCCCAGCAGCACGTCCAAAAACGATTCGGGGCCCGCTCGGTACATATCGTGCGCGCGGATGGCAAGCTTCGTTTGGCATTCGGCGATGATTTCGGATTCGCCCTCCATCTGCTCTTTGGCTTCGTCCATCAGCGCCTGGGCCTCTTCCTGCGCCTCAACGGCCTTGTGATAGTTGTTCGAAGCGCGGTCGAGCACCCCCTGCATTTCGACCAGACGGTCGTAAGCAGCATCGGCCTCGTTTTGCTTGTCGGTTACCGGATCGGCAAACGCCGAAGCAGCGTCCAACGCAGACGGCAAAAGGAACGCGGTTGCACCCGCAAGCGAACCACTAAAAAACAAGCGCCTGCTTATCGCGTTTTTCTGCTCCATCGCGAAATACCTTTCTTTGACGAGCATA
>CAMORQ010000356.1 GCA_946623915.1 uncultured Coriobacteriaceae bacterium
ATTCTGGATTGCCTTCGGCTAGGCCGTATATCGTACGAGAATATGACAAATGACCCGTCCCCTTGTCATGTGGCAAATGACCTGTCCCCTTGTCATACTGTCCCCTTGTCATACGATTGTCAGACGACGCGATTGTCAGGTCCTGGCGCCCCCTCCGTCTACTCGTTCCCACCGACACGCTTCGGGTCTGATTCCACATCGGGAAGTTCCTCGCGGACGTAGTACGAGTGTATTGCGTTTTCCGTGATAAGAACGGATTCCTGGTTGAAGAACACGCACAGATCTTTGGCTATTTCGTTTATGATGCGCTCATCCACGTCGATTAGAGAGAGGATCAGCGACCGTTCCTCTATGTATTCTCCGTTGTCCATGAAGTATCCGCCGTTGGAAAGCGCGAAGGAGAAGGAGACGTGATAGTAGCGACAGACCCTTTTGAGTATCGAAATGTACTTATCATCGTCGAGTGTTTGCTCGAGCGAGTGCTTATCTTTCATGCCGATATAGATTTTGGTCTCTAGCATAACGTCTCCTTCTCCGGCTATGCGAATCGTGAGATCGGATGTGCGAGTCGCTGCCTCTGCACGATGCTATCCACAAATGCGCTTTCGGATCGTCAGTTGGTTGCATCCGTCGCGGTGCTCGTATTCCACTTCATCCATCGTGCTTTTGACCATGTAGATGCCCAGGCCCCCGATCCCCCGATCCTCCCCGGGAAGGGTGACGTCGGGATCGGGCTTTGCAAGGGGGTCGAAGGGCACCCCGCCGTCGACGAGGCGAAGCGTCGCCACGCCGTCTTCCACGCTGCCCCGGACTTCTGCCCATCCGCCTCCTGCCGGATAGGCGTAGTGGGCGACGTTCACGTACAGCTCTTCCATGGCCATCCGAAGCTGTGTGCGCGCTTGGGGCGTGGGGCCATGGGGGTCTATCAGGGAGCTGACGAAATCTAGCACTTCGTCCATGCGCCCAAGTTCAGCGGGGATCTTCAGTACCTGCTCTTCAGCCATGGAGCACTCGCTTGCTTAGGGAGCTGCTTTGCGTTCGCTAGAGGCCGAACACGGAGTCCAAACCGGTGTTGTGGAGCACATCCATGATGCTGTCGTCGACGTTGGCGAGGGTCATGGTTCCCCCTGCTGCCTTCATCTGCTTGTAGGCGGAGAGAAGCACGCGCAGGCCGGCGGACGACACGTAGTCGCAGTTGGCAAAGTCCAGCGTTAGCGCCTGCACGCTGGGCAGCTCTTTGTCGAGAAGCGCGGAAAGCTCGGGGGCGGTCATCGTGTTGACCTCTCCGTTCACGCTAACCGTCAGATCCGCTCCGTTTTTATTCGCAGTCAGTTCCATTTTTTCCTCCTATTGCTTGGCAATGAGAACAACCATGGCGATGTCGTCGAGCTGGAGACACGGATGGTTTCACCAGGGTTAATCGCATCGGGAACTAAGGTGGTTGGTTCTGTGCGGTTTGGCTGGCAGAAAAACGTCCGTAAGCTCCTTCGGCTGCTTTCAATCTTGCTAATAAGAAATATATCATGCTTATAGGGGGTTTAGCCCCAAACAGTTGGAATGCTGCACGGTTCGCGTACCTCTCGACTCAATTATTTGTGCATGCCCGCGATCCCGTCGTCCGTACCAGTCCGTTCGTCGTACAATAGAATGTGAGGTCTGTTGGGCAACCTCACTACCATGTCTCCGATGAACAGGAATCCTTCCATGCTCTTTTCCGAGCTGTTAGACCGTGGGCAAGACGGCGACGTTGCCATCGTCGATTCGCGGGGACCGGTTACCTACAGAGAGTTTCGCGCTGCCGTGGCCGGATTCGCCGCGCGCCTGCATGACATGGGGCTTGCCAAGGGCGACCGTGTGGCGCTTTGGGGATACAACTCTGCGAACTGGCTCGTAGCTTTCTTCGCCATCGTGCGTGCGGGTGGGGTAGCGCTGCTAGTCAACTACAGCATGGGCATCGAAGATGCAGCAGAGTTGCTGCAGAAGGCAAATGCGCGCTTTCTCGTCTGCGGCGACAACAGCCAGACCAAGCGCCGCGATGATGCGCTTGCGGCGCTTGCCGATGCTGCGGGCATAGAAAGCTCCCGCTGCGTGGATGCGCGGGGCGAAGCATGTGACCTGGTAGAGACCTATGCGGCAGCGGAAGCCCCGGAAGGCCTTGCCGAACAACGCCAGCTGGGCGAGGAGGGCGATACCGCGTTCATCATCTTCACGAGCGGCACGACATCGGCCCCCAAGGCTGTGTGCGTTTCCCAGCGGGCGCTTTCCGCCGACGCGCAAGCGCTTATTGTCGGCCTCGAGCAGACGATGGGTGCATCCGTCTGCATCGCGGTTCCGCTCTTCCATATTCTGGGCTTGCTCACCAGTTTCGTGTACCTTACGCAAGGTTGCACGGTGTGCCTGCCCGCCAACTACCGGGCCGACACGCTTGTTTCGATCGTGGGCGAAAACCAGGTCAGCGACATAGCTGCGGTGGGAGCCGTGTATCAGGGCCTTGCGGGCGCCGAAGGTTTTAGAGAAG
>CAMORQ010000357.1 GCA_946623915.1 uncultured Coriobacteriaceae bacterium
TTCGGACTTGGCAACGCCGCGCTTTCGACGGCATGGACCGTGCTCAACGTCGTCATGGCCCCGCTTAGCTTCGCGGTTCTCTGGTACACCTGGAAAGGGTCGTTCGTCAAGATTGGCCTGGCAGGGCTTGCCGTCGACTTCGCTGGCGGCATTGCCGTGGTGTTCGGCGCCTACATGGCAAGCTTGCTCTTTCGGGAAGAGTTCACGGGTGCGTTCTCTGGTCATTTCGGGGTTAAGACCCTGGTTTCCTTTGCGGTGATGCTTGCGGTTTTCGCCGTCGTCTTGCATTTAGTGCGTCCGGTGGTGGATGAGGCCATGAAACACGAATTCCAGCACGAACGTGCATTGCAGGTGCTCGTCGTGTCCTTCATCGCTTTTGCCGCCGCCTCCAAGATAACGGGTGAAGAACAGGGGATGGAAGGCCTTCTGTCCATAACGGTCATGAGCACGGTTTCGGGGATTGTCATGACTCTGTACGTTTTACAGCGCCACCGCGCTTCTAAGGCGGCGCAGCGTTGCTTGGCCGAAAGCACAAGGCTCATCGGCACGTACAATGCCGCCATGGTGGAGCAGTCGGCGTTCGTGGACGACAACCGCGAAGAACTGGACGGCATATCGCGGCGGATCGCGTGCATCGGCGACAAGGTGACGCAGGGCGACCTGCAGGCGCACCTAAGCAGGCTTCGGCATCTGTGTGACAGCCTGCGTTTTGGTACCTACAGCGACAACGCCGCCTTAGATGCGGTGCGCGTGGTGTTCGAAGACCGGTTCCGCCAATCGGGCATACCTGTATCTTTCCACATATCGCCGCTGCCGTCCGGCTCGTCGCAGGTTGCGCTGGGGGCGCAGGTCGCCCTTGAATGGGTCTACGACGTGGTCGGTCCTGGCGCCAAGGAGCGTGAGGCCACCCATGCCGCACAGGCAGCCGGAAGGTCCGGAGCGCCTACTGCCGGATCGGTGACGGTGCGCGTGTTCAGCCGTGCAAGACACTACATTTTCGCATTATCGTTTCCCAGCAAGGTAAAGGTCCGGTTTCCGCGGCATCTTTTTGCCGAACGTATCGGCTCCGCTTCCGCAACGGTTGACGATTCGTTCGATGGCGGTGTGGTAAAGGTCCATCTGATGATGGAGGGGGCTGGCGCATGACGCTCGCGATCGTGTTCTCGGCTTGGTTGCTGCTCGTGGTCGTGCTTGGCTTTGCGCTGCGTGTGGTGGAGGACCGGGAGCAAATGAATCGGCTGGTTGCGGCGGAGCTCGAGGCATCGAAGCTTTACGGAACGGCGTTGGGGCAGCGTGTGGAGCAATTGCGCCGTTACCGGCACGATGCGGCTGGGCTGCTGCGAGCGATCGAATCAGCGCTTGGCGAGACGGAAGGTGCTGCAAGGGTTCATTCGGGGCCCGTTGCCAATGCACCTGCAGTGATGGAGGGCGCCTCGTTGGCGAATGCCATCGTCGCTTTTAAACGGCAGCAATGCGCGATTGCGGGAATCGCGTTCGAGAGCGATGTGGAAGAGGGGTGTCTGGACTTTGCCCTTAAGAGCGGCGTGGACGAGGGCGACATGTGCGCCGTGCTGCAAAACCTGCTTGAAAACGCCTACGAGGCGAACCTGCGCGTGAAGGATGCCCCGGCCCGTTTCGTGCGCCTGGCCATCGGGCAGGTTTCGGTTGGTGGGGAGCGCCCCGGGTCTTCTGCAAGCGGGGGCGCCGTGCCCGGCGGCGAAGCACAGGCTGGTGGCGGGGCGGAGACCAGCTGCAACGCAGTGACCGGCGGAGGGACGGAGACCGGCGGTGGCGCAGAACCCGGCTGGGCAGCACGGGCTGGCGGTGGCGCAGAGACCGACAACGCTGCAACCTGCGGCAACGCAAATCTCGGCGGCATGCGGTTAGGCATTGTCGTCGAAAACCGCATGGACAGCACCGAAACGTTTTCCCGCGAAACCAGCAAGCCCGACCCGCAGCGGCACGGCGTGGGCCTGGGCATCGTGGAGGAGGTGGTCTCCCGCTATGCCGGATCGTACACGATTGACTTCGACGAAGATGCGCATACGCTTGCCGTCACAGTGGTTCTGTAGGCGTCTAGGATTGGCATTCCAGCGACCGAATACGATAAGAACGCGACGATATTTGCGCAATATCATGCAAAAACTGTCAAGGGCCGCTGCGGTCTTTTATGTAGCATTAACCGTAATTGTCAATGCGCAGGGCGGCCTCTACGCATTGCATAGGCTATATGGTGATGGATACGCAAAATGAAATCGATAGCGATTTGCGAAGACGATAGGCAACAGCTGCAGGCGGTTCTCGAAGAGCTGGGTGGCTACCTGTCCGCGCGCGGCCTTGCGGTTGGGGTGAGTGCATATCAGAAGGTGGGCCAGCTGCTTTCCGACCTCGACCGGACAAGGCCGGATTTGGTGTTCATGGACATAGAGTTCGAAGGCAAACCGGAGGGGATCGAGGCGGCACGCGTGATCAACGACCGCCTACCCGAGTGCCAGGTGGTGTATCTTACG
>CAMORQ010000358.1 GCA_946623915.1 uncultured Coriobacteriaceae bacterium
GTGAACGTCGGCGAAAACGTTCCGTCGATGCTCTACGGCGACGAAATGCGCCTGAAGCAAGTGATCATCAACGTGCTGACCAACGCCATCAAGTACACCGAAGAGGGCACGGTCACGCTGACGATCGACGGCGAGCAGCGGGGTGGCAACGAATTCCTCTTGCGTGTAAGCGTCGACGACACGGGCATCGGCATCCGCAAGGAAGCCATTCCCTACCTGTTCGACAGCTTCAAGCGCGTTGACACCGAACGCAACCGCAACGTGGAGGGCACCGGCCTGGGGTTGGCCATATCCAAGCAGCTTATCGACCTCATGGGCGGCACCATCACGGTCGACTCCATTTACACCAAGGGCTCTCACTTCCAAATCGAGGTGCCGCAACGCATCGTGTCGGCAGAACCCATGCAGTACACCTCGATTGCATCGCGCTCCACTACCGGCGACATCTACGAAAGCGTGTTCGAGGCGCCCGACGCCCATGTGCTTGTCGTCGACGACAACGACATGAACCGCATGGTCACGCGCAAATTGCTGCGAGGAACCCATGTGCAGACCGACATGGCGGCAAGCGGCAAGGAAGCGCTCGAGAAGACCGCCCAAACCCGCTACGACGTGATCTTCATGGACCACGAAATGCCCGACATGGACGGCATCGAAACGCTTCATGCACTGCGCGATCAGGCCGGTGGTTTGTGCAAGAACACGCCCGTCGTGGCGCTTACGGCCAACGCCGGATCCGACATGAACGCGTTCTACCTGAACCAGGGATTCGCCGCCTATCTTGCCAAACCCATCCACAGCAGCCTGCTCGAAGCGACGCTTCTACAGTTCCTTCCCAGCGAACTGATAGAGCGCACCCTCGTGCAAGAAGAAGGCGAAGCGGTGCGCGTGCGTGCTTCGCAGCGCAAGAAGCCGGTCGTCGTCACGGTGGACGGTCCCTGCGGCCTGCCCGAGGACATGCTCTCCGGGAACGGCATCGTGGCGCTGCCTTTCTACGTGGTCACCGATCGCGGACGCTTCCGCGACATCGAAGAAATCGATGCGGACAACCTGTTCGCCTATCTGGAAGGCGGGGGGTCGGCGCATACGAATCCCGCAACGGTGGGAGAGTACGAAGCGTTTTTCGGCGACATGCTCGACGCTGCGGAAACCGTGGTGCATCTCTCGGTTTCGTCGAAGGTCAGCTCCGCGCACAGCATTGCATGCAAGGCGGCCGACAGCTTCGGCAACGTGCGCGTCGTCGACACGAGCCAGTTCTCCAGCGGCCTCGGACTCGTGGCTTTGGAAGCTGCGCGCCTGGCGGCTAGCGGGGCGTCCGCCGACGAAGTGTCCGCAGGCGCGGAAGCCTACGTGGACAAAGTGGTCGCCACCTTGCTCGTGCCTTCCATGGATTCTCCCATCCTGCGCTCGTTCGTGCCCGGACCGCTGCGCGGCCTGTTCCGTACGTTGTCGTGGCAGCCGGTGTTCTCTTTGGACAAGATCGGCCTGCATCCCATCGGGTTCCGTTCGGGTTACGCTTCGGATGCGTCCGAGAAATACATCAACGCCGCTGTTCGCAAGGCGCGCCGCGTCGGCAGCAGGAAGCTTTTGTTCGTCACGCATTCGGGCTGCAGCCTCGAAGAGCAGGAAAAAGCCCGCAAACGGGTGGAAGACATCGGCGGTTTTGACCAGATCGTCGTGCACAAAGCCTCCGCCACAACCGCGGCCAACACCTGGACGCACTCTATTGGCATTATCTATGCGAAGGAATAATGCATGAAGAACATTATCGAACGCTTCAGGCATATGATGTATTCGTCGGACCGTCCGCTTCCGCAGCGCATGTTCTTGTTGGCCGCGACCATCGCCTCCATCACCCTGATCGCCATCATGGTCATTTCGGTGGGAAGCAGCCAGGGCGTTGCCATCTACGTGGTGCTTACCGTTTTAGTCGTCTTGCTCCTTGGCATGACGGGCTACGTGTACCGAACGGGCAAAACAGCGGTCGGCGGCGTTATCCTGTCCATAATCATAGGCCTCGTTGCGTTCCCCATGGGCTACTTGCTCGGCGGCGGCGCACATTCGGGTTCGTCCATTTGGTTCGTCATCGCCATCGCGTTCATGGCGACTATCTTTCGCACGAACTACTTCTGGGTGTATGCCATCATCTCCTCGCTCGCTTTCGGCGTGGTTGCCTATGCGAGCTACCTGAATCCAGAACTGGTGGTTCCGCTTGCCAGCCCCGACCTTATCTACGTGGATACGTTTGTGCCGGCGGTGGCGGTTGCCTTCCTGGTTTCGGCGCTGCTGCGCTACACCAGTCGCATCTACAACGCGGAAAGCGAGCTGGCCGAAGAGCAGAAAGAGGAAATCCAGGCGCTCTCCGATGCGCAGAGCCGCTTTTTCAGTTCGATGAGCCACGAAATCCGCACGCCGTTGAACACCATCATCGGCTTGAACGAGATGACGCTGCGCGACCAGAACGTTTCCGAAGAGGTGGCAGAAAACGCCGCCAACATCCA